>CACYIR010000222.1:1103-3365 GCA_902774525.1 uncultured Lachnospiraceae bacterium | reverse complement strand
ACCAGCTTTTTCTGCTCGTCCTCCGAGAGATGTGCCGCATGTATATCCAGTATCTCATCTATCTGTACACCTATCTTCTGTACGGGATTAAGGCTTGTCATGGGCTCCTGAAATACGTATGCGAGCCTTCCGCCGCGCAGCTTTCTGTATTCTTCTTCAGACAGCTTTGTTAAATCTGTCTTTCCATCTAAGATTATGCTGCCGCCCGTTATAGCTGCTTTTTCAGAGAGTATTCCCATGATACTCATAGCTGTTAAGCTCTTGCCTGAGCCCGACTCTCCTACTACGCCCAGTACCTCACCCTTGTGTATGTCAAATGAGATACCGCGCAGAGTATCATCTATACCGTCATCCTCGATAAAGCCTACTTCAAGGTTGCGTACACTGATCATCGGAACCGGTTCCGATGCTTTAATATCTTTTTCCTCTGCATCAGCAGTAACCGGGCTTTTAGCTGTGCCTGCATTAACCTTATCGTTTTCCGCTTTATCAGCGGCTTCAGCTTCCTTCTCCGCTTTTAACTTCTCTATCTTCCTCTTTACGGCATTTAATGATACGCCTGATACTCCGAAGTTATCACTGACTAAAGTTAACCCAAGTATGAACAATATCATCTCCAAGCACGGGAACAGCTCGTACCACGGCGCATTAAGCAGGAATGTCTTTGCTTCAGAAAGCATACGTCCCAAGCTCGGGTCCGGAGGCTGCACGCCGAGACCTAAGTAGCTTAAGCCTGCCTCAGCAAGCACTGCATTGTTTATACCCACAAGTATTGCTGAAAAAAGGATGGGCAGTGTATTCGGAAGTATATGTATAAAGACCACGCGCAGATGCCCTGCTCCCATGAGCCTTGCATTCTGTACGTAATCACGGTTTTTCTCTTTTAAGTATTCCGATCTCATGATCCTGGCAAAGCTCGGAATAAATACTAAGCCAAGTGCGATACAGATATTCCATGTACCCTTGTCTATAAGCGATACGACTACCAGTGCCAAAAGTATACTCGGGAATGAAGCCAGGCAGTCGTTTACCCTCATTAGTATTTCGTCGACTATACCGCCGAAATATCCGGTAAGTGCACCGATCACGGTACCTATCACCGCACCCATGGTCACTGTGAACAGCGAGATACCGAAGGTGGTAGCAGCACCCTTCATTACACGCGTAAAAATATCACGTCCGTAGTCATCGGTTCCGAATAAATGCTTAAAAGAAGGACTTTTAAGCATATCGGAGTAATTAACCTCATTAGGGTCATAGAACCGGACAAAAACAGTAAATATAACAGGAAGTACCGCAAATGCGAGCAGTACCAGTCCCACTATCAAGCGTATATTTTTATTGTTGTATTTTAATTCCTTATTCATAGGCCCTCCTCCGTCTGCCTCGGATCGAGCAGCCTGTACGCGATATCAACCAGGAAATTGACAGTGATGACTATTAAAGCTATATCATGCCGGGAAGGTTAAACACCTTCTCTATCATGATACTTCCGGCCATGACTTCTGCCACTATGAGACCTATAAATGTTATAACGGGAAGCATGGAGTTTTTGAGTACGTGCTTCCACATGATCCTGTTAACCGAGCATCCCTTAGCCTTTGCAGTTCTTACGTAGTCGCACTTAAGCTCCTTCTTTACGGAGGTCTTCATGAACCTTACGGTCATGGCTATCTTGGGAAGTGCTACCGCTAACGCAGGGAAAAACATGCATTGTAAGAATTCCGGGAAATCAGTCAAGGGTGACACGTATTTTCCGGGGACAAAAAGGCTGAACACTATACCGAATACAAAAGATATAAGTATGCCCTGTACAAATGAAGGAACAGCCATAAAAAGCTGTGCCACCCAGTCGGATACTATGTCTACCACTCCGCCCGGTTTCTTTGCACATATAAGACCTAAAGGTATGGATATCACCACTATCAGGATGATGGATAAAACTCCCAGCCAGATAGTAACCGGAAGTCTCGCTCCTATCAGCTCCGACACCTTCATAGGGCCGTACTTTATGGATACTCCGAGGTCACCTGTGAAAATCCCGCCGAACCACGAAAAAAAGCGTGCAAAAACATTACGGTCATAGCCGTACTGTGCACGCAGTTCTTCTACCTGTTCCGGTGTAGCTTCTATGCCAAGCCTGGACATAGCGGCATCCCCGGGTATTATCTGGAATAAAAGAAAGGAAAGCAGCGCAACACAAAAAAGCGTGATCAAAAATGATATCAGCTTCTTTATGTAATAATTCATGCGCCGCCCTCC
>CACYIR010000222.1:0-1008 GCA_902774525.1 uncultured Lachnospiraceae bacterium | reverse complement strand
ACTGCTGCCTTAGCCTTTGCAAATACTTCATCAAACTGAGTGTTTGAATAGTTCATGAAGTTCTTGGATGAATCTGTAGGATAGAATCTTAAAACATCCGAAGGTGCCATCTGCGAGTCAAGACCGATGATAGTTGCATCATGCTGTCTTCCCTTATATACATCAGAAAGCCATGTGCCCCAGTCGATAAGCTGGATCTCAGCCTTGATGCCTACCTTTGCAAGCTGTGATACTATAACCTGGCCGGTCTTTACATGGAAGTCATAGTTTGAAGGGATCTTGATGGTAAATGTAAATCCGTTCTCGTATCCTGCTTCCTTTAAGAGCTCCTTAGCCTTGTCAATATTTGTCTTATAGTTATCGACAAGTGATGCATCATAATATTTTGCGAAGCTGGGGAACATATTTGTTCCGATCACATCGCCTCTGCCGCCTGCAGTAACATTGATTATCTCGTTTCTGTCAAGTGCGTAGCATACAGCCTGACGTACTCTTACGTCGTCAAAAAAAGGCTTTACTGCATTGTTGAGGAACAGAGCCTGTACAAGGTTCATGGTTCCGTCAAGTACATCCATCTTACCCTCTAGCTGTGCTGCCTGCTCATTGGTAAGATAAGGGAAGATATCTATACTTCCTGCAAGGAGCTCCATAAATGCAGAATCTCCGCCTGAAGTGATCTTAAATGTTACCTTGTCTAAATATGCTTTTTCGCCATAATAATCATCATTCTTAGCCATTACAAAGCTTACTAAGGGCTCGAATGATACGAACTTGAAGGGACCTGTTCCTACAGGTGCCTTTGCCTGATCGTCATAATCGTTGGGTATGATGCTGCTTGTGAAAAATCCGATAAGCTCGGTATTGGGCTCGGATAAAACAACTTCTACGCCGTCATCAGTCTTGTTTATTTCGGAGATAATAGAAAAAGCCGATACAGTTACTACTTCTGGATCAGAAGTCTCTAACTTACCGGCAGCGCGTTTAAGTGAATATATTACGTCATCAGCT
>CACYIR010000221.1:1644-2555 GCA_902774525.1 uncultured Lachnospiraceae bacterium | reverse complement strand
TAAATCCTATCTCGAGTAATACTGCCGGTGCCTTTGAGTCACGTACGACCACAAAGTTCTTATTTATCACTCCTGTTGCAAACACTTCGGTATCAAGCTTATCCACGAGATTTTCAAGCATGAGGTTAGCCAGCTTTTCACTTGTAAGTCCGTTCAACGATGTATATGTATCTTTATCTCCATAGTATACGCTTGTACCTTTTACAGTAGTATACCATGATGAATTATGATGCACGGATATAAATAAGTCAGCACCGACCAGTTCCGCAAAATCAGCCCTGTCATAAAGTGTCTGGAATGTATCGTCTATTCTGGTATAGAATACCTTTACATCCGAATCTTTAAACAGCTCACGGCAGTTAAGGATTACCTTTAAGTTAAGGTCACTCTCATTATAGCCTTCACTCTGTGCTCCGGGATCGTGCCCGCCGTGTCCCGCATCAAGTACTATGACTTTATCATAGATATTCTTTACGAAATCCATTCTGACGTTTACAGTACCGTCATCGTTATCCTTAAGCTCACAGCCGAGTACCAGATCGCTAAATAGCCTGATCAGTGTCTCATCGGTATTCGGATCGTAATACATCTGTATCTGAAGGATTGCCTGTCCGGGGTTGTCTACCGTAACATCTTTATAGAACTCAGTATAATTACCTTTTAATCTCAACTCAGTCATACATCCGATGATATCTTCATGCATATCAAAATCGGAAGCATTTACTCCTGCAGGTACCGGAAGCTTTAAAGTCTGTATGCAGTTATCCTTATCTATAAAGAACTTGTATCCGTCATTTGTATTGATAACGTTTATAAGCTGCTTAGGCAGTATCACTACTTCCGGCTCGGTGTTTTCTTCTGTATTATCACTGTTTTCACCGTCCACATCGGATCCGGTATCGGATATACCT
>CACYIR010000221.1:0-1630 GCA_902774525.1 uncultured Lachnospiraceae bacterium | reverse complement strand
ATCTGTATCTGCTTCTGTATCCTTATCATTGCCTTCATTGTCCGATGCATCGGTATCCTCAGGTACTTCTTCCTTTATCGTCGATATCTCGGATGTACCTGTCTGGGAATTCCACACATAATTAAATCCCAGATTCTCCATGGTAAAACGTCCGGGGATATACAGGATATCCGCATCCCTGTCATATATATAGAAAACAGTAGGTGCATATGAACATCTGCTAAGAAGCCCGTTCACATAAGCTATCCTGCTTCCGACACTGTACAGCACGCTGTTGCCGTCGTATTCTACCTTTATCAGTCCGTTTTCCTTATCGTAATCAAAATCAATGCCTGTAACCTTGAAAATTCTTGATTTTGTACTGATAAGAGCGGTATCGTTAAGTATGATCGAAGGAGTGTCTAAAAGTTCAACGTTTTCACCTTCAAATGTTATCTTTCCGCGTGTACCTTCGTATTTTACCTTCTCACCGTCAAGTTCGTAATAAAAAGGTGTCTTTATGGTAACTGTGGATGAAGCCGAATCCCAATAGTATTCCATCCCCAGCGTTTCTGCGACAAATCTCGAAGGCACCATGGTGGCTTTAAGCTTGCTTGATTTATACTTCACCCTGTAAGGAGCACAGGGAGCCTCTATTTCTTCTCCGTCAATCTCTGCACGTGTCTCACCTATATACATCTTAAGAACATGGCCTTTATATTTGATAGTAAGACGTTTTTTAGACGAGCTGTATTTAACAGTTGCATCTATAGTATCCTTAAACAGGGCGCCTGCACTTACATATGCGATATTTCTCTCCGAAAGCATCGGAGGCTGTTCATCCAGGTCTGCTTCTATACCGTCCACTATATAAGTCGGTACAGTGCCTGAATAAGTAAGTGTTTTCCCGGCTGAATAATCTTTATACTTGAAAGCATTATCTGCAGATGCGGACACTGCCGGACACACGATACATACGCCGATCAAAAGTAAAAGCAAACATATAAATAAAATATTTAATCTTATTATCCATTTCGCCGTTTTCTTAAATTTCCTTGTCTCTATATTCATTTTCATTCCTCTTGACTTATCACATTACTCTTTGTAATATCCATGTAACATTATCCTTAAACCAATATAAAAAGTCAAGCCATTTCACAAAAATGCTACACAATTTATTTAATTTATGATAGAATATGCCTGTATTTTTATTCCGGAGGAAAATATGCAGTTAAAACGATTACTGAGCCTTACCAGAAAGGCTGTAGATGAATATAATATGATCGAGGAAGGTGACCGTATTGCCATAGGTATATCCGGCGGCAAGGACAGTCTGACTCTGCTTTATGCATTAAGCGGTTTAAAACGTTTTTATCCTAATCATTTCGATATTGAAGCCATCACCGTCAACATGGGATTCCCTGAGTTTGATACTTCGAGGATCAAGGCTCTGTGCGACGAATTAGGCGTACATTATACCGTAGTCGATACCGAGATAAAACAGGTAGTATTCGATATCAGAAAGGAAGAAAATCCCTGCTCACTGTGTGCTAAAATGCGTAAAGGTGCATTTAACGATGCCGCCAAGAAGTTGGGATGTAATAAAGCCGCTTACGCTCATCATATGGACGATGTGATAGAAACATCCATG
>CACYIR010000220.1 GCA_902774525.1 uncultured Lachnospiraceae bacterium | reverse complement strand
TCAGGGAACATGGACTTTATGCCGAGATAAGCCGAATACATATTGTTGGTGGAAGCATAGTCAACAGACTCCACAAGCTTTATACCCGAAAAACGTGCATTTACTGCCTCTGCAAGTTTATCTGCCCTGTATCCGGATACGATCGTTATATCCTCTATCCCGTTTTCCTTTAAGTTCTCTATCTGCTTTATAAGGATCGGTTTTCCGTTGACCGGTACAAGCGATTTAGGTCTGTCATTTGTTATGGGTGCAAGCCTGGTGCCCAGTCCCGCAGCAAGTATCAGTGCTTTTGATACCTCACGTTCCATTATATATGCCTCCGAAATGATTGTATTCTCTTTATAAAAACAGGGGCTGTAAACTCTCGATTACAGCCCCGCATATAACTAATAATGATTAATTCTGTCCTTTTTCAAGAGCAAGTGTCCTGGTTGTAAGATCACAAACAGAAGCAGGTCCGTAGTACTGGATAGCACCGGGATATGTGAAGCAGGTCTTTACAGCCCACTCTTCTCTATTTGCCTCAAAGTACTTGAAAGGAGCACCGTCAAGCTCAACAAGAGCTTTTCTGATAACGGGCTTATCCTTACCGTTACGACGCTCGATGTTCATCATCTTTGTGATAGGCATACCGCCTGCATTCCACTCCTCAGCAGGCTTTGAAAGGTTGGAAACCTTTGAAAGATATCCTGTATAACCGTACTGGATAAGCATGAATGCATTGTATCCGAGTGAGTAGCAGTAGTCAGCATCGAAGTTTGAAGGGAATGCGCATCTTCCTTCATATCCGAAGAAGTGATGCTGTGTTCCGAACTTACCCTTGTATGTGCCAGCTTCCTTACGCTTCTTAAGCTCTGTAGCAACCATCTCAGCGAAAAGCTTCTCTGACTCGATGAGTGATACCTGTACGTTTCCGTGAGGATCTCTCTCAAGGAAGAGCTGCTGCTGGATGCCCTGAGGTAAGATATCAAATACCTTGAAAGCATCAGCTGTAAGGCCGGCCTTGATGAACTCATACTTAGCGTTCCAGTCGGGAAGTGCATTGAACTGAGCTGTCTTCTCACCTGCAAGGAGCTCGTTGATCTCTGCGATAAGAGCTGAGAACTCAGGTACGAACTCTACGATACCCTCGGGGATGATAGCTACACCGAAGTTCTCGCCGTTGTTGCCACGCTTCTCAACTGCATCTGCGATATAATTGGTGATCTGTGCTAAAGACATCTTCTTAGCAGCTACTTCCTCACCGATAAGGCAGATGTTGGGCTGTGTCTCTAACGCGCACTCAAGTGCTACGTGAGATGCTGAACGGCCCATAACCTTGATGAAATGCCAGTACTTCTTAGCTGAATTAGCATCTCTCTCGATGTTGCCGATAAGCTCTGAATATGTCTTGGTAGCGGTATCAAAACCGAATGAAGCCTCAATATCCTCATTCTTTAAGTCACCGTCGATAGTCTTGGGACATCCGATAACCTGGATACCTGTATTATTAGCTGCCATGTACTCTGCAAGTGTACCGTTCTTCTTTGCATTCTCTGCAACGATAGCGAACTGCTCCTTTGTCTCGAGCTTTGTTCTGCCGGAACCGATGATATCGAATCCGCCTGTATTTCTGTATGCATCAATGAACTTGTCGTCGAACTCTACATAGTCATTCTTAAGAAGTCCGTCGGGACCACCCTTGAAGCCGAGAAGGACATTGTCCTTGTTTGTAGCCTTAAGTGCATCATAAAGGCCGGAAATAACGTTATGTCCGCCGGGTGCCTGTCCGCCTGAAAGGATAACACCTACTACCTGCTTCTTAGCTGCGGAAGTATTAGCTCCCTTTACAAATGTGATCTCCTCTTTTCCGTATGTGTTGGGGAAAAGTGCCTTGATCTTGTCCTGGTCTGCAACGCTCTGTGTAGGTGCGCCGACCTTTACGCTTATCTCTGAGATACCGCCTCTAAGCATTCCGGGAAGCTTAGGAGTGTACTCGTATCTCGCCTTCTGAAGGGGTGAAAGATTCATTTTAGTTCTCCTTTAAATATTATTTCTTATATGTTCCTATACCCTGAACATGAACAGGGAATATTATAACATACTCTGTCAATACCTGTCATCAAAATTTTATCACAGCTTCTTTGACACCTCTGCACAGGCATCCATAGCCTCGATAAGAGCTGATCTAAAGCCCATTTCTTCAAGGACTCTGACAGCCTCTATGGTAGTACCTGCAGGTGAACATACCATATCCTTTAACTCTCCGGGATGTTTTCCTGTCTCAAGTACCATCTTTGCACTTCCAAGTACTGTCTGGGCTGCGAACTTATATGCCAGTGCTCTCGACATACCGAGTCTTACTGCGCCGTCAGCCATAGCCTCTATCATCATAAATACATAAGCGGGTGCGCTTCCCGATACAGCTACTACTGCATCCATCATGGTCTCTGGAACCACTGCGGTCTTTCCGAGAGCAGAAAGAAGCTCAAGTGCCTGCTGCCTGTCATACCTTCACCTACAAGTGCGGGAGTATTGGGCATGGTACGTATAAGCTTAAAGCTCTTTCCTGCTGCTTCCTCAAACCATGCGATGCTCTTACCTGCCACGATGGAGATGAACAGTCTCTTGTCATCTATCTCATCCTTTATCTCATCCATAACGATCGGGATTACCTGGGGCTTTACCGCTAAGAGTACGATCTCGGAAGTTCTTACAACTTCTTTGTTGTTTTCAGTAACAGTAACTCCGTATGTAGCAGCAGCCTTTACTCTTTCTACTTCTACGGGTGATGAGCATATGATCTCGTCTCCCGACATAATATTCTTCTTAACGATCCCACCTATAAAGGCACTTGCCATGTTTCCTGCGCCGATTACACCAAGCTTCATATCATTATCCCCTTTTCCGGCTCACCTAGAGCCATTATTATCTAAAACGTCATAAAGAGATTATATCCTAAACTTTTAATGATTTCAATGATTAATTACAATTCCAGTTTTTTCAAGGGTGTTTTTTCATTTGGAGCAGTTTTTTCAATGTCTTTTTTATCGTTTGGAGCAGTTTTTTCAGGGACCTTGACATATGCCCGCAAACAAATCAATAAGTTTTTTTAACATGTCAAGTGACAGATGATTTGACTGATTGTCACTGCAGTCTATCATATCACCGGATGCATATTCCGCTTCAAACGAATAACCGAAATCATCGGGTATACCGTTGGTATGTCTATGCTCTCCGTTGTATGATATTATAGTGCTGTCTTTTATGATCGCATCAAGGTCAGTCAAAAAAGAACTGTCAGCTTCAAAAGAATACTCTGTCAGATCACCATACTGCGGTTTAAAACCATATGTACCGGTAACCTTCCCGGATTCTTTATCCAGTTGGCACTTGAAATAATATCTGCCATACTCCAGTCCTTTTTCCTCTACGCCCACTACGCTGACGGTAGAAGCATTACAGTCCAGAGAAATGAGCTCGGTGGACTCTATTTTTGTCGGAGCATTTTTATCCTGTGTAACCTCTGTTCCACCTCTTTCATTTCGTTTGGAACAGGAACAGCCGCCTGCGATCAGCACCAGTCCCATTATACCCAGTAATATCTTCTTCATACTTCACCCGCTTTTCTACATTTTTCATCATTATACTAAAAATGCGGGTGACTTACAACACCCGCAGGAGCCATTTTTCAACCTAAGCAGCGTACGCCTCCTGCACCAAAATGGCTCCCACGGGTGATGTAAATATAATGGAATGAAATTATAATTTTTACCGGAGAAACAAAACTCCAAATATAAGCCAAGGAGAATTACATATGGGATTATTTGATTTTATTAAGAAGAAAGATGAAACCCCAAGGGAAGTGCCGATTGCATCAAGCAATGAAAGCACTGCTGTAAAAGAAGCCACCGTAAAATTTGCGAGCAAAATGCCTATACCTTTTAAAGATCCGGTATACAGTTCGTTATTTATCAACTACATCGGTGAGG
>CACYIR010000219.1 GCA_902774525.1 uncultured Lachnospiraceae bacterium | reverse complement strand
TGAGCAAAGCGAAGAATCTGAAAAAGAGTCAATCAGCTAAGTCCTGATCGACTCTTTAATTATCTGTAATGCATATATAGATCGACAGATGTTCCTCATCGTTTATTACGATCGGTATCCTGATCGCGGTGGTCTCGGCCTGAAGCTTTAAGTCATAGCCATGCATGGACAGGGGAGGAGTGATATCAAATACGATATTCATGGTCGAGAATATGGTAGAGGAGTTACCCATGATCATATTCCCCAGCTCTCCCAAAGCTGAGCAGGCCATTGCATCAAGTTCTTCCACAGGCATTCCCATCATCATGACGGAAGCCGTATCCTTCGCTTTTTGCTCGGTAAGGCCTATTATGACCTGACCTTTCATTCCTCCGGTCACGCCTACCTGTATCAGAAACGCATTATCCGGGAATTTCATGTCGGACATTGACGGTTTCCCGAGCTTTCCGCCAGTCATTCCCAGCATTTCCATAACTGTCAGGGTAGCTTTGACGAAGGGATTGATATATTTTATATCGACAGATGCCATAAATTATCCCTTTTCAAGTGTTTATATTTTATTCATATACAAAATCATCATAACATAATATTTAAAAAATAGCAAGAAGTAAAAAGTGTTGCGAAAACATGCGAAAAGTTGTATGATAAAAGGCGGAATAAAAATGTTTGGGAGGTTTACTATGGAATCAAAAGATTACATGGAAGAATACTGTTTATGGATGTCTTCGGACGCATTTGACGAGAAGACAAAAAAAGAGCTTGAATCCATTGCCGGGAACGAAGAAGAGATCAAGGACCGCTTCTACAGAAGCCTTGAATTCGGTACTGCCGGACTTCGCGGCGTGATAGGCGCAGGCACCAACAGAATGAACATATATACCGTCAGAAAGGCATCTCAGGGCCTTGCAAATGTTATCATACGTGAGGGAGGCCAGGATAAGGGTGTTGCTATCGCATATGATTCAAGACATATGTCCGTGGAATTCAGTGAGGAAGCAGCTCTGTGCCTCAATGCCAACGGTATCAAGACCTATCTGTTTGATTCGTTAAGACCCACACCCGAGCTTTCGTTTGCATTAAGGGAGCTTCATTGTATAGCAGGTATAGTGGTTACCGCAAGCCACAATCCTTCGGAGTACAACGGATATAAGGTATACTGGGAGGACGGTGCACAGATCACCGCACCTAAGGATGCACAGATCATAAACGAAGTCAATTCAATCACCGATTACCTTTCGCTTAAGACCATGTCAAGGCTCGATGCCATAAAGGCAGGACTTTTCCATATCATCGGCAAAGAGATAGATGACAGATATAACGAGGAGCTTATGAAGCTTGCACTCCGTCCGGATGTTATAAAGAAGGCGGCAGAGGATATCTCCATAGTTTACACACCTTTCCACGGCACCGGCAACCTGCCTGTAAGGCGTGTTCTTAAGGAACTCGGCTTTAAAAAGGTATATGTGGTACCCGAGCAGGAGAAGCCTGACGGGGACTTCCCTACGGTTGCATATCCCAACCCCGAAGACAAGAGTGCGTTTAAGCTTGCTTTGGAGCTCGCAGAAAAGGTTAATGCGGACTTAGTACTTGCTACCGATCCCGATGCGGACAGACTCGGTGTATATGCCAAGGATTCAAAGACCGGAGAGTACATGGCATTTACCGGTAATATGAGCGGAACACTGCTTTGCGAATACCAGCTTGCAGCTCGCAAGTCGCAAGGAATTAGGGCTTATGCCTGAGAATCCCGCAGTTATCAAGACTATCGTTACCACCAATATGTGTGATGTTGTGGCTAAGAAGTTCGGCTGCACCCTTATCGAGTGCCTGACCGGTTTTAAGTATATCGGCGAGCAGATCAAGCTGTTCGAGCAGGGCGTTAAGAACTTTAACTACGTATTCGGTTATGAGGAGTCATACGGATGCCTTATCGGTACCCATGCAAGGGACAAGGATGCATGTGCCGCAGTTATGGGCCTGTGTGAGGCAGCAGCATACAACAAGCTGCAGGGCAAGAGCTTATGGGATAAGATGCTTGAGATGTACGACGAGTACGGCTACTATCGTGAGGGTGCCGTATCGGTATCCATGCCCGGTGCCGACGGAGCACAAAAAATTGCAGCTATCCTTGACAATCTCCGCCAGAATCCTATTTCCGAGCTTGGCGGTTTCAAGGTGCTTGAAGCAAGAGATTACAAGCTTCATACCGTAAAGAACATGATAACCGGTGAGACTTCCGAGACCACACTTCCCGAGTCGAACGT
>CACYIR010000218.1 GCA_902774525.1 uncultured Lachnospiraceae bacterium | reverse complement strand
ATCCTACATCTACCGCTATATTTAAGACACTGGTATGTTTAAAGACCAGAAACGGTATCATCATAAGCCCTCATCCGAGAGCTAAAAAATCTACCATAGAGGCTGCAAGGATAGTTTTGGAAGCAGCAGTAAAAGCCGGTGCACCCGAAGGCATCATCGGCTGGATAGATGTGCCGAGCCTTGATATGACTAATCTCATCATGAAGTCAGCAGATATCATTCTCGCTACAGGCGGCCCCGGCATGGTTAAGGCAGCTTATTCTTCGGGTAAGCCTGCTTTGGGTGTCGGCGCGGGAAATACTCCTGCCATCATCGACTCAAGTGCCGATATAGTACTGGCGGTTAACTCCATCCTTCATTCCAAGACTTTTGATAACGGCATGATATGTGCTTCGGAGCAGTCATGTATCGTACTTAAGGATATATATGACAAGGTTAAGGCTGAGTTTGCATATCGTGGTGCTTATTTCTTAAAGGATGATGAGATAGACAAGGTACGTAAGACCATCATCATAAACGGTTCGCTTAATGCAAAGATAGTAGGTCAGACAGCTTACAAGATAGCTGAACTCTCGGGAGTAAAGGTTCCGAAATCAGCCAAGGTGCTTATAGGTGAGGTAGAATCCGTAGAACTTTCCGAAGAATTCGCACATGAGAAGCTTTCACCCGTACTTGCCATGTACAAGGCTAAGGATATAAAGGATGCCTTCGCAAAGGCTGAAAGACTTATAGCCGACGGCGGATACGGACATACTTCTTCAATATATATTGACTTAGATAAAAGGCAGGATGTGTTCAATGAGTTTAAGGAGCGCATGAAGACCTGCCGTATAGTAGTAAATACTCCTTCGTCACACGGCGGTATCGGTGACCTGTATAATTTTAAGCTTTTACCTTCACTTACACTCGGCTGCGGTACATGGGGCGGCAACTCGGTAAGTGAGAACGTAGGCATCAAGCACCTGCTTAATATCAAGACAGTGGCAATAAGGAGAGAAAACATGCTTTGGTTCAGAGTACCTGAAAAGGTATATATCAAAAAGGGCTGTACATCACTCGCTCTTGAAGAACTTAAAACAGATATGGATAAGAAGAGGGCATTTATCGTTACCGACAGCTTCCTGTTTAAGTCGGGAATGTGCAAGCCCGTAACCGATAAGCTTGACAGCTTGGGTATAGTTCATACCACATTCAGCGATGTTGAGCCCAATCCTACACTTAAGAGTGCCAAGGCCGGCGCAGAGCTTATGAAGAGCTTTGAGCCCGATGTCATCATCGCTATAGGCGGCGGCTCGGCTATGGATGCGGCCAAGATCATGTGGCTCTTATATGAGCATCCGGAAGCAGATTTCGCCGATATGGCTATGCGTTTCGTAGATATCAGAAAGAGAATATATAAATTCCCTCATATGGGAGACAAGGCTTATTTTGTAGCAATACCCACATCAGCAGGTACAGGCTCCGAGGTTACTCCTTTTGCTGTAATCACAGACGAGAGCAACGGTATCAAGTATCCTTTGGCTGATTATGAGCTGTTACCCAAGATGGCTATAGTTGATGCTGACTTCCAGATGACCGCTCCTAAGGGTCTTACTTCAGCATCCGGTATTGATGCGGTATCGCATGCATTAGAGGCATATGCTTCGATGATGGCTACCGATTATACAGACGGTCTGGCACTTCAGGCATTAAAGGTGATATTTGAGTATCTGCCCATTGCTTATGAGGACGGAACAAATGTAGTGGCACGTGAGAACGCATTCCTCGGTGTATGTCATTCAATGGCTCACAAGCTCGGTGCATATCATCATATCGCACACGGTGTGGCTAATGCATTGATGCTTGAAGAGGTAATAAGATTTAACTCCAAGGAAGCTCCCGTTAAGATGGGTACCTTCCCTCAGTACGATCATCCGAAGACCTTAAGAAGATATGCAGAGATAGCCGAATATCTCGGGCTCTCGGGAAAGACCGATGAGAAGAAGGTTGAGTCACTTATCAAGGCTGTAAATGAGCTGAAAGAAAAGATCGGTATCAAGAAGACCATAAAGGATTATGTTCCCGATGAGGCAGAATTCTTAAGAACTCTTGATGAGATGAGCGAGCAGGCATTTGATGACCAGTGTACCGGTGCTAATCCGAGATACCCGCTTATTTCCGAAATCAAGCAGATGTTCCTTAACGCATACTATGGAAAACATGAGGAAGTTTGATACTTAAGGAGGGGCAGTATGAAATTAGATAAAGTGATATCAGTCAGAAAAAACAAAGTTATATACCGTGACGGTGATAAATGTATAAAAGTTTTCGATGAGAGCTATTCCAAGGCTGATGTATTAAATGAGGCACTTATCACAGCCAGGATAGAAGAGACAGGTCTTAATATACCCAAATTGTTGGAAGTTACCGTGGTAGACGGTAAATGGGCCATTGTCAGTGAATTTATAGAGGGTACTCCTCTTGACAAGCTTATGGAGGCTAATCCCGATAAGAAGGATGAGTACTTAGAGAAGTTTGTAGACCTTCAGCTTGAGGTTCAGTCCAAGCGCTGTCCGTTGCTCAATAAGCTTAAGGATAAGATGAACAGAAAGATAAGCGAGACCAAGCTTGATGCCACTACCAGATATGAGCTTCATACAAGACTTGAGGGTATGCCGAAGCATGTAAAAGTATGCCATGGTGATTTCAATCCTTCGAATATTATAGTTAAGAAAGACGGTACCATGTATATCCTTGACTGGGCACATGCTACCCAAGGCAATGCTTCGGCCGATGCAGCACGTACATATCTTTTGTTCTGGCTTAACAATGATATGGAGACAGGCGAAAAGTATCTGAAGCTTTTCTGCAAGAAGAGTGATACCGCTATGCAGTATGTGCAGAAGTGGATTCCTATCGTTGCCGCTTCACAGTCCGTTAAGGGACATGAGGAGGAGATGGAGCTCCTGATGAAGTGGGTAAATGTCGTAGACTACGAATGATCTGACTGTGACAGGGGGACGGTTCTCCTGTCACATCCTCGGTTTTTACGGCCGGCCTTGTTATAATTCCGCCACACCGCAGATGGCGGATTTTGCGGGTTCTATCAAAGATAAAAGATTAACATTCTGATATAGCTTTTGTAAGTACGCAAAATCCGTCAGACGTTTTCACAGCTCGCAAAACCGGCTCGCTAACCGTGAAAAGTCTGCGCGGAGCGGACAGCGGGTGGCGGAACAATATCAAGTCCGACCTTAATACAAATCAATTAAAAGAATATGTGACAGAAGAACCGTCCCCTTGTCACATGTGTGACAGAAGAACCGTCCCCTTGTCACATAAGGAGTATAAAATGTCTTGGTACAATGATGTAGTGTTTTACCATATATACCCGTTAGGGATGACGGGGGCTCCGTTTGATAACCCTTACGGCGAACCCGTATCAAGGATAAAGGATATAGAAAAATGGATCCCGCACATAAAAG
>CACYIR010000217.1 GCA_902774525.1 uncultured Lachnospiraceae bacterium | reverse complement strand
CCCGGAATGGGCTTGTACATTTCATGGATCACACCTAATGCCGCATAGCAGTCCTTTATATCGTTTACAATGATACGCACCGCAAAAAGATCGTATACCTGATCGAGAGTCTTGTTCTGGGTCACCATCTTTTTGTAAATACTGAATAAATGCTTAACCCTGCCGTTTACCTTGGCGGGGATATTGGCATCTTTTATGTGGTTGCTTACTTCTTCCGTGATCTCATGGATGAAATCTTCCTGCTCGGCCAGTTTCTTTGCCACGTCCGCAGAAAGCTGCTTATATACCACCGGTTCTATGTACTGAAGCGATAAGTCATCCAGTTCTATCTTTATCCTGGAAATACCGAGCCTTGAAGCTATGGGAGCATAAATATCCATAGTCTCCCTTGCCTTTTCATACTGCTTGTGGGGAGGCTGGTACTTTAATGTACGCATATTATGAAGTCTGTCGGCAAGCTTTATAAGGATAACACGGATATCCTTTGCCATGGCAAGGAACATTTTACGCAGGTTCTCTGCCTGCAGCTCCACCTTGTCCGCAGAGTAATTGAGTTTGGTCAGCTTTGTTACACCGTCTACTAAAAGAGCAACTTCGCTTCCGAACTCTTTTTCCAGCTCTTCCTGGGTAACTGTGGTATCCTCCACTACGTCATGCAGGAGGCCCGCTACAATACTTTCTATATCAAGCTCGAAATCAGCAAGTATCAGTGCTACACAGACCGGATGGATGATATAGGGTTCACCGGATTTTCTCTTCTGGTCCTTATGTGCCTCATAGGCAAGCTTATAAGCCTTCTCGACCATGGTAAGGTCTGAAGAAGGATGATATTCCAATATTCTCTTTTTTAGCTTTTCATATATGACCTCGGGTTCGGTAAAATCCTCCGGGATCTCCATAGCCGGTCTGTTAAAATCCATAATGTACCTCGAAAGAACTTGTGGTTCTTTTCGTTATTGCCTGATATTAAAATGTGGAAAATACGTATTTTGTTACACTGTGGAACTCTTCGCCTGCCTTAAGCACAGGTGAGTCAAAATTGGGCTTGTTGATAGCATCGGGGAAGAACTGTGTCTCAAGGCATACACCGCATCTTCTGCCGTACTTTACCCCGCCCTTTCCGGTCTGGTTTTTGATAAAGTTTCCTGCGTAGAACTGTACGCCGGGAAGGTCTGTATATACCGACATTCTTCTGCCTGTGGTGTCATCTGAAAGGATGGCTGCCTGTTCAAGCTTGCCCTTCTTTATATCAAGCGCAAAATTGTGATCGTAGCCTCCGCCGAAATGTAAATTGATGTCGTCGTTGTTGATCCTTTCGCCGATCACCATGGGTGTGGTGAAATCAAAAGGAGTTCCTGCTACGGATACTATCTCGCCTGTAGGGATGCTTTCATGGTCGGCGGGTGTAAAGTTCTTGGCATTAAGCCAGAGCTTATGTCCCATAGCGCTGCCCGAAGCATGTCCGGAGAGATTGAAATAGCTGTGGTTGGTAGGATTGTAGATAGTATCCTTGTCGGATACTGCCCAATACTCTATCTCCAGCCCGTTGTTGTCTGTCAGTCTGTATGTGACAGTTGCCTTAAGATTTCCGGGGAAACCCTGATCCATATCGGGACTCTCAACTGTAAGTTTTACAGCGTTTTCCTCTTCGATCACTTCCGCAGAGAACATCTTCTTGTTAAAGCATGTGAAGAAGTCGCTGTGAAGGTTGTTGCGGTCATTATCGTTTTTAGCAAGGGTATACAGTTGTCCGTTGTTTCTGCCGATGGTGCTTCCGAAGAACGAGGGATTCTCCTGATATGCCGCTACATTATCGAAGCCCAGTACTACGTCATCAAACTTTCCGTCCCTGTCAGGTACAAAAAGTGACTTTAATATAGCGCCGTAATCTATAACCTCTGCTATCAATCCGTTTGCATTTGTAAGTTTATACACACTGACTTTATCGCCCTTATTTGTAATACCGAAACTTTCTACGGTTACTCCCATTTTTAGTCCTCCTTGTTTCCTTATATACTTCATTTTCCTGCTGTTTTTAAATAGATTTATCTATTATACCTTAAAATTACGTTCTTGTAAATTTTTTTTTGAAATCTTATGCCTGTTTTTGTATGCTCTTATCGGTCAGACTTCCTCTTCTTCAGGCTCTGCAGGCTTTTTCCTTTCATACCTTGTAAATATGAATTCCATATCAAAGCACGTCTGCTCCTCGCCTTCCTCCACACATTCCCATTCATCGTCCTTATCCAGATTGGGGAAATATGCATCGGCCTCATAGCTGTAGTTGATCTTGGTAATGATAGCCGTATCGCATAAAGGCAGGAATTCTTTGTAAAGGCTTTCTCCGCCTATGATAAATACATCATCGGAATTGATCTTCTCTTTTACGATAAGCTCCAAAAGTTCTTCCTTGCTGTGTACTACCTCCGCATCCTTTACCTTGTACTCCGGGTTCCTTGACAAAATGATATTTCTGCGCTGCGCAAGAGGTCTTCCTCCCGGGAAGGTATCCATGGTCTTTCTGCCGAGTACCACCACTTTGCCGAGAGTGAGTTTCTTGAAATTCATCTGATCGGCACGGATGCTTGCCAAAAGCTTTCCTTTAAAACCTATGGCCCAGTTTTTGTCTACTGCTGCTATTAATTTCATATGAGAAGTCTCCTTAAAAAATTATATATGT
>CACYIR010000216.1:1909-2505 GCA_902774525.1 uncultured Lachnospiraceae bacterium | reverse complement strand
AGAGAACGGCGATTCCGGCAGGAAAAATATCGTGGTTACCGAGATACCATACACCATAGCAGGGAATAAACTCAAGCTTGTTGAAAACCTTGTCAGCCTTATGAAGGACAAGGCTTTCGAAGAAATATACGATGTAAGGGATGAGTCCTCAAAAGAAGGTATCCGTATCGTTATCGAGGTAAAAAAGGACAGGGATCCGGAAAATCTGTTAAACGGACTTCTTAAAAAGACCTGTATGGAGGATACCTACACGGTAAATCTCCTAGCGGTAAAGGATAAGCAACCCCTTGTCTTTAGTCTTTTAGGTCTGGTCAGGGAATTTGCCCAGTTCCAGGAAGAGCTTTATACAAAGGAACATGAATTCCTTTTAAACAAGGCAGAGCAGAGACTTGAAATAGTTGACGGTCTGCTCCGAGCTACAGATGTTATTGACCTAATTATAGAAATACTTCGCGGCAGCAGCTCTGTAAAACAGGCAAAGGACTGCCTGATACACGGCGATATCACGGATATCAAATTTAAACACGAGGAATCTAAGAAAGAGGCTGTAACATTGCAGTTTACCGAGCGCCAGGCAGATGCTATACTTGCCATGC
>CACYIR010000216.1:0-1888 GCA_902774525.1 uncultured Lachnospiraceae bacterium | reverse complement strand
TGAGATACTTAAACTTGAAGAAGAGAAAAACGAACTTCTCGGAAAGATTGGGGAATATAAGGAAATCCTTTCCAATCCTCAAAAGCTCTGCTCGGTAATAAAGGAAAGACTTAAAGCGTATAAAAAGAAATTTGCATCACCCAGAAGAACCGAGCTTTCAAATGTAGAGAGCAAGGGCTATGTGGAAGAGTTTAAAGTTGAAGACATTTATATCCTGGTCGACAGGTTTGGCTATACAAAGTCGGTGGATGCATCTGTTTACAGTAAAGCCGGCGAAGAGGCATTAAAGGAATTTACCCATATCATACCTATGAAAAACACGGACAGGATCTGTGTATTTACTGCAGAGGGAAATATGATGCAGGTAAAGGCCGAGAAGATACCCCGCTGCAAACTGAAGGATAAAGGCCAGCTCATACACAATCTGTGCAAGGTTGACCAGCAGGATGTCATATTCTATGCGTCATACGAGACATTATTTGATTCGATGCTCCTGTTTACGACTAAAAACGGATACATAAAGCTGGTTTCCGGTATAGAGTTTGACACTAACAGAAACCTGATGCTAGCGACAAAGCTGGAGGACGGGGATGCCGTAGTAAGTATCATACTCCTGCAGGCAGCTGATATCCTGGCAGAAAACAGGAAGGTAATCACTATCACCAAATCGGGTTATTCCCTTGCGTTCCCGTTAAAAGAGGTCAGTGAGATGAAGAAGACCGGCAGGGGCGTAAAGGCCATGACTCTTGATAAAAATGACAGGGTGGAATTTGCCTGTGTGGTATCCCCTGATATGGAGAATTTTGAATACAAGGGTAAGGAAGTATCTTCCAAGAAGATAAAACTTCGTGCACGTGGCGGCAAGGGTCAGAAAACCGCTTTATAATCCTTAAAAAATATAAAAATGATACAGAATGGTGCTTATAACTCTTGACAAGAAACGAATTCTGGGGTATTATATCTTATATGGGTATACAAGGGGATAGTTTACCCTTTCAGAAAGATCCATTTGAACAGGAGAAGCATAATGGCAAAGAGAATTCTTGTATGTGATGATGCAGCTTTCATGCGAATGATGATTAAAGATATACTTACCAAAAACGGTTATGAGATAGCAGGCGAGGCAGAGAATGGTGCAGTTGCAGTTACAAAGTATGCTGAGACAAAGCCGGACCTTGTTATGCTCGATATTACTATGCCGGAGATGGACGGTATCCAGGCTCTTAAAAAGATCAAGGAGCAGGATCCTTCGGCTATGGCTATAATGTGTTCAGCTATGGGCCAGCAGGCTATGGTTATAGAATCCATACAGTCAGGAGCCAGGGACTTTATTGTTAAACCCTTCCAGCAGGACCGCGTAATCGAGGCTATAAAGAAGGTAATAGGTTAATTTGATCTTAAACCTGTCCCTTTTGGGACAGGTTTTTTTATACAAAATGCAGCCCGTCACTTGAGTTCTGATACTTTCATGAGTGCAGTGAAGGGGCTTAAGCACAATAAAGAATAGGAGATATATCATGGCAGATTCAAAAGCAAAAACCACAAAAAAGAATGACAGGAAAAACGATAAGAAAATAGCATGGCTTAAGTACAATGCTAAACAGCTGAAGGAAGTAGAGGCATTAAGCCAGGAGTATATTGATTTTATCTCTGACTGCAAGACCGAGCGTGAGTGCGTGGACGAGATAGTAGCACAGGCTAAGAAGCTTGGTTATAAGGATTTGGCTACAGTAAAGAAGGTAAAGGCTGGGGATAAGCTCTATGCCGTAAACAAGGGTAAAGCATTGGCTTTATTTGTTGTAGGCACCAAGCCCTTAGAGGCAGGTATGAAGATCCTCGGTGCCCATATTGATTCTCCCAGGCTTGACCTGAAACCGAATCCGCTTTA
>CACYIR010000215.1 GCA_902774525.1 uncultured Lachnospiraceae bacterium | reverse complement strand
AGCAAAAGGCTCTTTCTTCCAGATAAATCTTCCTGCTATAAGAGATTCACGAAGCCATGATCTCTTCCATCTCATTTGCTGTTTCAAGAACATCTTGTGGCGATTTGGAACGATAGTTGAACATACTGCTGTATCCTGATATGTTGCTCTGTGATGTCTCAAGACAAAGTTTGTCATTGACCTATCATCACCGAATGTAGCCTTTTGACCTAAAAATCTCTGATTTAACCATGCATCCTTGTTCTCAAGAATGATGGATTTTCTGTAGCATGATAAAGGTCCCGACAAACATGAGACCGAATCGAAAAGTCCTTCGGCTGCTTTCATTACCCTGAATGCCACGTAGTATCTTACCGCCTGCATCTTGGTAAGCGCATTTGTATAGGTGTTTGCAACATCGGTCCTGCCGGCAACTCCTCCCATCTTGGGATCCTTGAACGGCTGAACCAGATTTCTGATCGCAAAGGGATCGAGAAATGAGTCGGAATCTACAAATACTACCAGTTCATGTTTAGCTTCAAGCACACCTCTGACCAGAGCATCTCTCTTCCCGAGATTCTGCTCCTGTACCAGACAGGAAATACGTCCCTCTACAAAATATCTGTCGTGAGACTCTTTTTTTAGTGCCTCAATTATCTCTTCGGCTTTTTCCACCGAACGGTCCGTTGAACAGTCATCGACTACTATGACCTCAAGCTTATCTACCGGATAATCCTGATTGATACAGCTCTGTATGGTTCGCTGTATCCACTCCTCTTCATTGAAGCAGGGGATTATGACTGTCACACCGGGAGTAAAATCCGGATCGATCTTTACAGGTCTGTAAAGTGCACCGAACAGGTATCTGCTCAATAAAAAGCCTGCCGTGATTATGCTGTACAGGTAAAGCCATTTGTTGAACTTAAAATATATAATGGATTCTGCACGCATAAGAACAATACACAGACTGATAAAGCCTAAGAGTATGGCGGCCACGGTGAGCATATATCTGTCTTTGTTTACAGCGGCATAATCGGAAAGAGGCTTTGAAAAAATGACTGCACAAAGCATGGTCTCTTCGCCTTTTTCTTCAATGATACGGGCCACTTTTACCTTCTGGCTTACCTTCATCTCATAGCCTTCGGGCATGCTGCCGGGTACTACATTAAACTTTGCATTCAGGGTGTCGGCCTGCTTTACTACCTCGCCGTTATCCTTGGAAAACCGTATCAGCATACCTGTATTGGATACATCTACAGCCGTGCCCTTACATCTGATCTTATTGACCATTCCTGCCGTAAGTAACACCTCAAAATCCACCAAAAACCTGATCCCGGATTTTTTAAACTGCAAAACATCCTCATAGGTATCACCTCCCGCACCTATGGTACTTCCGCGACGGTCGGTCGGCATGCGTTCCTCTGTCTTATCGGGAACATAGGATAGCAATCTCCTGTCCGGCTTCTCCTTTAAAAGGATATCCTCCGTATTTACTCTCTTCCCCTTCCTCTTTTTAATCTTGTCCAAAAATTCCATTTATCATTCCTTATATTTCTTCTGATCCAAACCTTCTACTTCAAATAATCATCCAGCCTGCTGAATGTATAACCCTGGGCCTGCCATTCGGGTATCATGATATCGAGCGCTTCTGCCGTATACCTTGCATCGGGCGACATATGCATGACTATACAGGTGCCGTTTCCTACCTTGTTGACACCGTTCCATTCCTTCCTTCCGTTTCTGAGCTCATTTACCAGCTCGTCTACCGATCCCGCCTTATAGTCCTGAGTACTTAAGCTGCCGCTGACCATATATGAAAAACCGATATCAAAAACCTGATACATGCCTATCCTGCTGGCCGCCAGGGTCGGCGATCTGAACAGTGTAGTAAGTGACTTTTTGCCGTTTACCGTCATGTCACCTACATATCTGTTCAGCACATCATAGCTGGTTACGAGGTCTCTTCTTAAGACCTTTGCCTGTTCTTCGCTCAGCGAAAGGTAAGCATATTCGTCCGGTTTTGATG
>CACYIR010000214.1 GCA_902774525.1 uncultured Lachnospiraceae bacterium | reverse complement strand
TGAGGAGCAGCGCGATATATTCCTGGTACTCAGCATTACCACAAAGTATAAGGATCTGATCAGGATTACCGAGGCATACTCGGAGATTACAAAGTACAGGCTTATATTTACTAAGCTTGATGAAACGGAAACCCTTGGAAATGTATTTAACGTGAAGCTTTTGACCGGAGCTCCGTTATCCTATGCAACCTTTGGACAGAAGGTTCCTAATGATATATCAAGGCTTGATGCACAGATGATCGCAAAACAGCTATTAGGAGGCAGTGATTAATGGATCAGGCCGAACAGCTGAGGCTCTTAGTCACCAAGCAGCAGGAACAGAAGAAAAAGGAACGCAAAACCTCAAGGGTAATAACGGTCACGAGCGGAAAGGGAGGAGTCGGAAAATCAACCCTTACCGTGAATTTAGCAATACACCTTTCCCGTTTAGGGAAAAAAGTAATAATACTCGATGCCGATTTCGGATTGGCAAATATTGAAGTAATGCTTGGCATCAGACCTGAGTATAATCTGGCGGACCTGATGTTCAGAGGAAAAGAATTAAAGGACATCATCATACAGGGACCGGAAGGTATAGGCTTTATATCCGGAGGCTCGGGTATACAGGAGCTCTCAAGACTTACAAGGGAGCAGGTGGTATACCTGGTACAGAAGCTTTACGAACTGGATGAGCTGGCAGATATAATCCTGGTAGACACCGGTGCCGGCATCTCTGACTCGGTACTAGAATTTGTATCCGCCAGCAATGAAGTACTGCTGGTTGCTACTCCGGAGCCCACATCCATAACGGATGCGTATGCATTGCTTAAAACATTAAACAGAAGAAACGGTTTTTCAAAAGACGATACGATTATCAGGATGGTTGCAAACCGTATAAAGACCAAGGAAGAGGGAGACGCACTTTACGAAAAGCTGAGTCTTGTAGTAGAAAAGTTTCTTAGTCTTAAGCTGGAGCTGGTAGGAGCCATACCCGATGATATCAACTGCGGAAAGGCTATTATGCAGCAGCAGCCCATAACCCTTGCTGAACCCCGTTCGGCCTCGGTAAAGGCTATACAGTCCATAGCCGAGAAGCTTGTATCGAGCACTTCGGAAACCGATAAAAAGGGTATCGCAGGACTTTTCAGCCGCTGGATGAAGAGTCTGTATAAAAAGAAGAAACCGCAACAGGATCAGGAGTCTGACAATCAGAAAAAGTAACCCGGAAGGATGACGACAATATGCTCAAAAACATATTAAAGGTCGGAGACCGTATAGAATTAAAAAGCATATATCAGGCCAGAATTACAGATACGGATGCAAAGGTCTATCAGAGCCAGGTACTCGATATTCTGGATGACTACAGAATGAACGTGGCTGTGCCGATAGAGTCCGGACATCTTGTGCCTTTGGAGATAGGGAGCAGGTATGAACTGAGCTTCCTTACCAATAATGGTGTGTATATGTGCAAATGTGAGGTAAAAAACAGGCTTAAATCAAACAATGTTTTTTATCTTGTTTTGGACATTATCTCTGAATTCAAGCGTGACCAGCGCAGGCAGTATTTCCGACTTGAAAAGATCATACCGTTAAGCTACAGGGTTATAAGCGAGCTGGAGATGAGACTCCGGTACTATATGGAGAAAAAAGCATATAAGGATGACAGGGAAAAGAGGCTTGTCACCGAAAAACTCGAGCAGCTCGAAGGCATGAGCCTGGAAGGGACCATAGTAAATGTCAGCGGAGGCGGTCTTAAATTCAGTTCCTTTGAAAAGCATGAAAACGGTACCATGCTGATAGTAAAGTTCAGTCTCGACGAGGAAATAAATGTGGAAGCCGAGGCCAAGATCATCGGTATCAATGAAGTAATGAATCAAAAGGGAAAGATGGAATACCGTTGTGAGTTTAAAAAGATAAAGAAGGAAATAAGGGAAAATATAGTCAGATACATATTCAGCGAAGAAAGAAAACAGAGGCAGAAGGAAAACGGGTTAGCATGAATAAAAAAAAAAAAAAAAAAAATGACT
>CACYIR010000213.1 GCA_902774525.1 uncultured Lachnospiraceae bacterium | reverse complement strand
TGAGCATCAGGTCCTGTTCATGAGGGATTTTGAAAAGCAGGAAGGTATAGCATTCATCCTGATATATTTCACCAAGCGTGACATATACTACTATATGCGGGATGAGGAGCTTGAACGCTTCTGGAAAAGAGCGGAAGACGGCGGAAGAAAAAGCTTTCGGTTCGATGAACTCGACGAAGATTTCTTCTTTAAATCCTCAAACGGATACCACATCCCGTACCTTGATATGATAAATAAGGATTTGGGTCTGAGAGATGAGTGAAAATCAATAAAAGAGATGTTTCTACAACCTAAAAACCTAGGAAAAACGTACAAAATAATAAAAAACAGTTGACAATATACGTTTCATTCGTTATAATACGAACAATTCATTTTGCTACTATGATAATATGGTAGCACTTCACAGTGGTAAAGCAAACACTTAATAAAGGTGGTAAGATACATGAACAAAAGATTATACACCACTCCCGAGGGAGTAAGGGATATATACGACGGAGAAGCTAAGTTCAAGCTGGACTTAGAGGCAGAGCTCAGGAACAAGCTCCATCTGTACGGATTCGAAGACATCGAGACTCCGACATTCGAATACTTCGAAGTATTCAGTGAGGAGAGAGGCTCCGTGAGAGTCCGTGACCTTTACAAGTTCTTTGACAGAGACGGCAACACTCTGGTGCTCCGTCCCGATATGACTCCTTCCATAGCAAGGTGTGCGGCTAAATACTTTAAGGATGAGACCAGACCTGTCAGATTCTGTTATTGCGGAAAAACATTTATAAACAACCACGAGTATCAGGGTAAGCAGAAGGAGACCACACAGTTAGGCTGCGAGCTTATAAACGATGCATCCGTGACCGCAGATGCGGAAATGATAGCTGCTACCATCGACTGCCTGCTCACATCCGGACTTACCGAATTCCGTATTGATATAGGCGATGTACGTTTCTTCAACGCACTGATCGCCGAAACAGGCCTCGATGAGGAAAAAATATACAGCTTAAAGAACTATATCATAGACAAGAACAGCTTCGGACTGTATGATTTCTTAAGAGAGGAAAACGTACCGGAAGAGATCAAAGAGATCCTTTCCGACCTTCCCAACCAGTTCGGCGGAGTCGAGTGTCTGGACAATATCAGGTCTCTGATAAAAAACAACGATGCACTTGCTGCAGTTGACCATTTAAAGTCACTCTACGAGCTCCTTAAGGCTTACGGCTTTGAAAAGTATGTCGGATTTGACCTCGGTATGATCAGCAAGTACGAGTATTATACAGGTATCATATTCCATGCATACACATATGATGTCGGTGAGTCCATAGCTTCCGGCGGAAGATATGACAACTTAGTCGGCCAGTTCGGAAAAGATGCCGCTGCGATCGGTATGACCATTATCACAGACAAGCTTTTGTTAGCTCTTTCGAGACAGGGACTTATCAAAAAGACCATAGTAGAGCCTGAGATAATGGATGTAAAAACCGATGGCGTCAGAGCCATAAAGAAGGCTATGATCGCCCGCGGTCAGGGCAGAAGCTGCGTGATACAGTAATTATGAAACGATAAGAGATCAAGCCTTCCCCTTGAGGGGAAGGGGGACCGCGAAGCGGTGGATGAGGTGTAAAAAATAAAGAGGTACGAAAATATGCGTTACATTACGATAGCCCTTGCGAAGGGCAGGCTGGCAAAACAGTCTATGAAAATACTTAATGAGCTCGGCATCAAGTGTGACGAGATGAACGATCCCGATACCAGAAAGCTTATATTTGAGGATAAAGAGCACGGCTTCAGATTCTTCCTGGCGAAAGCCAACGATGTACCCACATATGTTGAGTACGGTGCAGCCGATATCGGTATAGTAGGCAAGGATACGATAGTTGAAGAAGCCAGAAGCCTGTATGAGGTGCTGGACCTTAACCTTGGGAAATGCAGGATGTGCGTGGCAGGTCCCGCAAGTGCAAAAGAGAGCTTAAATAACGGCTCACTCATAAGAGTGGCTACCAAGTATCCCCGTAT
>CACYIR010000212.1 GCA_902774525.1 uncultured Lachnospiraceae bacterium | reverse complement strand
AAAAAAAAGAGGGAACAGAGAACCGTCCCCTGTTCCCTTGTTCCCAAGGAAGAATAAGATTGAATATTTTGCTTCTATATGGCTTTAAAAGTGTCATTTTTTGTGTTATACTAGTTGAAAAGCACATAAAGGGGTCTGACCCCATACGGAGGTAAAGGTAATTATGAATTTTGAGACTGATATTTTGAGCGTATTTGACAAGAAGTGGGCACTGCTTACTGCAGGCGATAAGGACAGTTTTAATACCATGACGGTCAGCTGGGGCGGCATGGGAACTATATGGGGAAAGCCGGTGGCTACCGTTTATGTGAGGACTTCCAGGTATACTCACGAATTTATGGATCGTGAGGGATATTTTACGGTCAGCTTTTATCCGGAGGAATACAAAAAGACCTTGGGCGTGCTCGGCTCGAAGTCGGGCAGAGACATGGACAAGATGAATGATTCCGGCCTGACTGCAAAGGAAGCAGCCGGGACTATGACATTTGAAGAAGCAGAAGTTACACTTGTGTGCAAAAAGCTGTTCATGCAGAGGCTTGAACCTTCGAATATCATTGATAAGGATGTATGCAAGTTTTACGAGAATGATGCACCTCATGACATGTACATAGGTGAGATCATCGACATTATAAAAAAGCCGGTAAATAAGGCGAATTTCGATGATCCACACAACGAACTTTTTGTGGAAGAGCCTTGAGAGTGTGACAGGGGGACGGTTCTCCTGTCACAAAAGGAGCAAGATATGAACGATAATGATAAGTCTTTCGAAACGGTGGAGCTTTTCAGTCCGATAGAGCTTACACCGATCGATGGTATAGAAGGACCTAAACCGATCGAAGGACCTAAGCCGGTGGCAGAACCGGAAAAAGCCGGGGTAAGCTCAAAGTGGGATGCTGTCTTAAAGAACAGCAAACCGGAGTTGTACCAGCAGGATTTTGATGGGCAATATGACCAAGGAAGTTTTGACCAAGGCAGCTTTGACCAAGGTGGTTTTACTCAGGGCAGTTTTAACCAGGGCGGCTATGACCAGAACGGTCAGTTTTATAACGGGAACCGCGATCAGGCTTCCAAAAAGGCCGCAGGTATCGATCTCAGTTATTTTTACAACAATACTGATGAGCTGAAGAGAAAACGGGAGCAGGAAGCGAAAAAAATACAGGTATTCGTAGTGGCAGGTATTTTTTTCGTGGCGTTTATAGTAGGCTTTATAGGATTTAGAAGGGGCGCAGGTTCTAAGAAACAAGATAAAAATATTAATGATCCCTTACAAAATATTGCTGTAGAGAAGCAGGTCGCAACGAATGATTATGCACGGCAGGATGTTATATACGGAACCATGGATTATGACACGACGGGAGCACAGGCCAATCAGTTTTTTGATATTTCATCTAAGGTGATAGAATATACCGGCCCTTATGAGAGAACATTGTATTTCGAGTATACACCTAAGGAAGATAACAAGGTGCTGAGGATGGAAGTAGAGATGGTGGACCGTTACGGAAATTCGATGGGGACAGTGGTCGCATTTAAGAAGAATGTTCCGGCGGGCGAGAAAGCCATAATAGATATACCGTTCGGGATTGACCAGTTTACCGAGCTGGTCGGCGTCACCTATAATATTACAGCCGAAGGATATACGCTGTCAAATCCGGAGGAAAATAAGAATATCCCGGCTATGGAACAGACCGACGATATACTTTATGTGTCAATAGATGGCGGCTTAAATGTTACTAAGGATGCGTTCGCGGTATTTTATAAAAACGGGCGTGTCTGCAATGTAATGTACGGGTCTCCGAGCTATAACAGCAATGGCAGAGCGACTTTCTATATAGGCGATATTGACTACGATAATTATGAGGTGTTCTACTAGGGGGTTATGCTTTTAAAGATATGTGCCGATATATACGACACGGGAGTAAATAGATATGCTGGTACGAAAACTGTCAAATGAGGAAAAGAATAACGCGATCAAAGGGATCTCTGTCTGATAAGGAATATGAGACAAGCGTGGGTGTTATTCCTATGCTCGGAAAACGGTTCTGGCTCCAGTCACCGGCTAGATTTGATTATCCGAATAAGAAGGCTGCCTCCATGTCTGCACTGGTCGGAGTAGTCGGTGCGAATAACAAAATATCCGACAGCTACAGCAAAGCCGATACGAAGCAGGGCGTCCGTCCGGCGCTTTTGATCGACAATACTTTGCTTAATCTGAGTGTGAACGAAAAGGTAGTGATAAATGAGCTGTTATACACGGTTATCAGTGATACGAAGATAGTGTGCGACAGCATAATCGGCAATACGGCTTTTAACAGCAGC
>CACYIR010000211.1 GCA_902774525.1 uncultured Lachnospiraceae bacterium | reverse complement strand
GAGATACAGAAGATCTGAGAAAGAGGCTGTCGCGTATGGTAGTTGCTTACGATCGCGACGGGAAAGCCGTGACAGCTGATGATATTCATGCGGTAGGTGCCATGATGGCGCTCCTTAAGGATGCAATAAAGCCGAATCTTATACAGACACTTGAACATACGCCTGCATTTGTCCACGGCGGACCTTTTGCAAATATAGCACATGGCTGTAACAGCGTAAGAGCGACAAAAGCAGCACTGAAGCTTGGTGATATAGCCATTACGGAAGCAGGGTTCGGAGCCGATCTGGGTGCCGAAAAGTTCCTGGATATAAAATGCCCCATGGCAGGGCTTGCGCCCGATGCATGTGTCATTGTGGCAACAATTCGGGCACTCAAATATAACGGCGGCGTGCCCAAGGCGGATCTCGGAAAAGAGAATCTTGATGCTCTTGCAAAAGGTATAGTAAATCTTGAAAAGCATATCGAGAATATCAAAAAATACGGTATACCCGTTATAGTAACGCTTAATGCATTTGATTCCGATACCGAGGCGGAGACCAAATTCGTAAGACAGTTCTGTGGCGACAGGGATTGTGATTTTGCACTGAGCCGTGTATGGGCACAGGGCGGCGATGGCGGAATAGATCTTGCAAAGGCCGTTCTTGATACACTTGAGAACAAAAAGAGTAATTTCAGACCGCTTTATGATCCGGCGCTTCCGATAAGAGATAAGATCGAAGCGATTGCATGTTCAATATACGGGGCCGGAAGTGTTTCATATTCGGATATTGCAGCAAAGAAGATAGAGACTCTTACCAAACAGGGATACGACAAGCTTCCGATCTGCATGGCCAAGACGCAGTATTCCCTGTCTGATGATCCCGCGCTTTTGGGGCGTCCGGAAGGTTTTACGCTTAACGTAAGAGATGTATATGTATCGGCAGGTGCGGGTTTTGTTGTGGCGCTTACGGGTACAATAATGACAATGCCGGGTCTTCCCAAGAAGCCGGCAGCATATGATATAGATGTTGATGAGAACGGTCAGATAACAGGCCTGTTCTGATTACTGTACTGTAAAGTTAGATCCGGAGGAAGATATGCCAACAATAATAGACGGAAAAGCAATCTCGGCAGCCATCAAGGATGAACTGAAGAAGGAAGTTGCCGAAAAGAAAATCAAAGCAGTTCTTGCGGTCATCCAGGTGGGAAATGACCCTGCCAGCACTGTATATGTAGGCAATAAAAAGAAAGCGTGCGCATACATCGGTATCGGTTCAAGATCCTTTGAACTGCCCGAAGAGACGACCGAAGAAGAACTTTTAAAGCTTATTGACGATCTTAACAATGATGATGAGATAAACGGGATACTTGTTCAGCTGCCTGTCCCGAAACATATAGATGAGAAAAAAATAACGGCCGCTATCAGTCCTGATAAAGACGTTGACGGTTTTCATCCCGAATCGGTAGGCAGACTGTGTATCGGCCGGGAAGGTTTTGTCAGCTGCACTCCGGCAGGTATCATAGAACTTCTCAAAAGAAGCAATATAGAGATCGAGGGCAAAGAATGCGTAGTGATCGGAAGAAGCAACATCGTCGGAAAGCCGATGGCTCTTTTGATGCTCGCAAATAATGCGACAGTGACAGTATGTCATTCAAGGACAAAAAATATGTCTGAGATATTAAAAAAAGCTGATGTAGTAATAGTTGGATATAGTCTAAAAATAAACCTTAATACGCTTATCCATATCATAACAGTTCAAAATTAAACTATTGCGAACAGCATTTACAGATTAACAGACACTGCTGTTATTGCTAAGATTAGTGAGAAAACAAAGTCTTTTAGGCTATAGTAAAAGACTACTCTGAACAGTCTGTCTGAAGCATTCTTTTAGTTATGCATATGTTTTATCGATAGCGGCGATAACACAACCCGTTCCCTTCATGGTAGCCTTAATATATGGAGTCATTGCCTTATAGTCTGAGTGACTGGTTATCAACATTATCAGGTCTGTGCTTACTCCTTCATTAAGAGAGTTTGTGCAGTT
>CACYIR010000210.1 GCA_902774525.1 uncultured Lachnospiraceae bacterium | reverse complement strand
GAGGTTTTTATGATAGCGATTATTGATTATGATGCAGGAAATATAAAAAGCGTTGAAAAGGCACTCCAGTCGCTGGGACAGGAAGTTGTACTGACCAGAGACAAAGATGTGCTCTTGAATGCCGACAAGGTCATTTTACCCGGTGTAGGTGCATTCGGGGATGCAATGGACAGACTTAACGAATACGGTCTTACCGATACCATAAAGAAGATAGTTGAAAAGAACACTCCTTTTTTGGGCATATGCTTAGGATTGCAGCTTTTGTTTGACAGCTCTGAAGAGGCACCAGGAGTTAAGGGACTCGGCATACTTAAAGGCAGGATAGTCAGATTTCCGTCGGATATGGGACTCAAGATCCCGCAGATAGGCTGGAATGAGCTTAAACAGCCAAATAAGGGAAGACTCTTTAAGGGTATTGAAGACGGTGAGTTTGTCTATTTCGTGCATTCATATTATCTGATCGCGGATGATATAAAGGATGTTGTTGCGACCACTCAGTACGGTGTGACCGTTCATGCTTCCGTTGAGAGAGGCAATGTGTTTGCTTGTCAGTTCCATCCCGAGAAGAGTTCGGATGTGGGACTTAGGATACTTAGGAATTTTATTGAACTAGAGGTGTGATGTGCATACTATCAGAGTGATCCCCTGTCTGGATGTTAATAACGCAAGAGTTGTAAAAGGTGTAAATTTCGTTAATCTGCGCGATGCGGGCGATCCCGTCGAGTGTGCACTTGCATATGACAAGGCCGGTGCCGATGAGGTCGTATTTCTTGATATAACCGCAAGCAGCGATGGAAGAGATACCGTTGTCGACATGGTAAGGGAAGTTGCAAAGAAACTGTTCATACCCTTTACCGTTGGAGGCGGTATCAGGACAGTAGATGATTTCAAGGTCCTGTTAAGGGAAGGTGCCGATAAGGTTGCCGTAAACTCGGCTGCGATAAAGAGACCAGAACTTATAGCGGAAGCTGCTGAAAAGTTCGGAAGCCAGTGCGTGGTCGTTGCCATAGATGCAAAGCGCAGAGATCCGTTTGACGGCTGGAACATATATCTTAACGGCGGTCGTGTGGATACAGGCATAGATGCTCTTGAATGGGCTAAGAAAGCGGAAAGCCTGGGAGCCGGTGAGATACTTCTAACGAGTATGGACTGTGACGGTACCAAGGAAGGCTTTGATGTTGAGCTTACAAGGACCATCGCCGATGCGGTAAATATTCCTGTGATAGCATCGGGCGGTGCAGGAAAGCTTGAGCACTTTGTGGAAGCCGTAAAAGAAGGACATGCTGATGCGGTTTTGGCCGCAAGCCTTTTCCACTTTAAGGAACTTGAGATAAAAGAAGTAAAGCAGTATATGCGTGATAACGGTATAGATGTCCGCATGTGACCGATCGCAGATAAAAGGCAGGAACAAATGGCAGCTATAGATAATGACTGGCTCCCTTATCTTAAACAGGAATTCAAAAAAGATTACTACAAGAGTCTGTATGAGTTTGTAAGAGAAGAATACAGCAAATATGTTATATATCCCAAAAGTGATGATATCTTTAATGCACTTCACTTTACGCCGATAAGCAAGGTCAAGGTGGTGATACTCGGACAGGATCCCTATCATGAGGAGAACCAGGCTCACGGCCTTAGTTTTTCTGTACCCGAAAGCCAGCATAAACTGCCTCCGTCACTGCAGAACATCTATAAGGAACTGCATGACGAGCTTGGCTGTTACATACCCAATAACGGTTATCTTAAAAAATGGGCCGATCAGGGAGTTTTAATGCTCAATACCGTGCTGACGGTAAGAGCACATGAGGCATTCTCTCATAAGGATCACGGATGGGAGCAGTTTACAGATGCGATCATTCAGGCTGTTAACTCACAGGACAGACCGATAGTATATCTGCTTTGGGGCTCACCTTCACAGAAAAAGGCTGTAATGCTAAACAATCCAAAGCATCTTGTGTTAAAGGCAGCTCATCCCAGTCCCCTGTCTGTATACAGAGGATTCTGGGGATGCAACCACTTTAAGACATGCAATGAGTTTCTTATTTCA
>CACYIR010000209.1 GCA_902774525.1 uncultured Lachnospiraceae bacterium | reverse complement strand
CGTCGAAGTTGCCGAAAGGGATATCCAGCAGGTCCTTACCGTTGGTGTTAACAGTGATAAGGTGAGCACCGAATCTGATCTTATTTGGTTTTTCAATCTTTTTCTTAATTTTCTTGAACTTCTTAAGATTCTTTTCCTTTATACTGTCCGACATGAACAGTTTGCTGCTCCAAATGATCACTTTTAGAACTCCATTTTTAAGATTTTTGAAACTGCGGTGTTTTTCTCATGTATATTGCTGCAGGCTGAAAGTGACTCTCTCACATAATCCATAACCTCTGTACGTGAATTGAAAAATACGGGTAATGTAGAAAGTACCGCTGCCTGTCTGGCACGGTTAAGTGCCCTGTTTCCGTTTTTAAATGCTATATCCAGTTTCTCGGAAAGCTTCTTGAATTCTGATTCTACATCTGTCTCATCAGCATTTCCGATCTCTGCCATCTCAAGCTCAGCATAAACCGAAGTTGACATCAGTCTTCTCATGCTCTCGAGCTTTACAGCTTCCTCATCGGGCTTACCCTCTGACTCCAGATATCCCTCAAGCTTTGCCTCAAGTGTCAGTCTCTTTTCTGACAGTTCTTCAAGCCTGCCCTCAAGTTCTGTGAGGATTTTCTCTGCTTCACCCGCATCAGAGCCTTCGTCGAGCGAGGAGGATGCTTTTATAAGTTTAAGGAGACTTTCAACCTTTTCACGCTCCTCAGCCCTTACCTCATCGCTGCATCTGCCGATAACGCATATATAATTGCATATCCCGGCGAGATCATTTAAATAATCATATTTCTCCTGGAGCGCCTCGCTGTCTATCTTACTTAAGTCAGCATCGCCGAATTCCGCATCACCTGCGAGACCTGAAGCACTCTCCAGCATATATATCATCCTTGATAATACATCTTTTCCAAGTCCGATATAAAGCTTTAAGGCATTTTTTACTATATCAAAAAATCTGACCTTTGTCATCCTGACAGGCAGCTCATATACTGCCATCTTGATGCGTTCGTTGATCAGTGCATTGTCGTTTACGCCAAATATGCTGCGAAGTACTGCCTTTGCAGCCTCGTCATCATCTGAATAATCGAACTTCTCATCAGGATTTTCTTTTCTGATATCTATATAGTGCTCAAGCTCCAGCCTGTCTATACGTCTGACTAAAGTTTCAACCTCTGTTTTAAGCTCGTCCCTTAAGTCTTCTGCCTTTTTGCCTGTTTCTTCAAGACCGTCGTAAGACTTAAAGCACTTGCCGATCAACTCCTCAAGCCTGCTCCTGAAACTGTCGTTATCAGCATTTGACTTTACGGCCTCACTTTTTTTCTCCTGTAACTCTTTATCACGCTCGCATAATGAGTAATAATCCATCGCAAGCTCTGTGAAAGCAAGCTCAAAATAACATTTTTCAAGCTGATTGTTCAAAACCGTATCCCCTTTATAATAACATATTAATGTAAATTGCATTGGGCGTGTACTTCAGGAACTCGGGTCCTCCGATGATACCGGAGAATACACTCACGAATCCAAGTACGCCAAGTCCTATGACTATAACCGCTCCCGCTATCTGGTAGGTTTCCGTCTTCTTTATGAGCTTTGATACCAAAGTACACAGTATGCACATAAAGAATAGGTATGCCACACTGTACAGCAGTCCGTTTACTCCCGATATCAGGAATCCCGCTACCAGCCCTAAAGGTAAAGTATACACGAAAATTCCAAAAAAGTCCATAGTTTCTGAAGGAAGTCTTTTTCCGGGTAATTCCTTTAACCTGTATGCCACTCCCGACTCGTACTCGAGGCAGAAGCAGTTGCAGGAAACAAAGGCGATCAGACACAGCAGCATGGCCAGCATTCCGGCTATCATCTGCTTGTATATCATGCCGTTGGTGATCTCTTTTTCCTCAATCTTTTTCGTGGACGAGTCCTCATATGTGAGGTTAAAGGTAAATGCGAAGTCGGAATCCTCTTTTAATGCGGCTACCACACGGCCACCACATCCGCATACTCGGACCTTGACATCTGTACCTCACCGTTCAGAGCCTTATAAGCCCTGTATGCCTTATTGAAACAGATATCATAGATCATGTTTCCGGCCGTGATATCGCTCAAAATAACGCTTACCCTGTCATCCTCACCGGATATAACCCTGATCGTCTCATCCGGGAAGCCCAGCCTTATATTTTCTCCAAAGCCCTCATCTACGATAAATATACACTCGATAAGGCCGTCCAGGAGCTCTTCCCTGAGATCTTCAAGCTCTCCTTCCTTTACATACACGGAAGGAGTATTTTTCATGCCGTTGGCAAAGTTTAACGCTTCCTCACTCTCATCGTACATTACAAGTCCGACAGGTATGGAGCTTCTTTCTTCTCCCGCACTTTCCAGTCCGAGCAGCAGCGCCAGTACCACGATGGATGAGATCAGATAGCAGATGCCCGCGGTCCTGTCCTTTAAACAGATCTTTAATCTAAGTATAAAGCGGCTCATATCTTACACCCCCGCTTTCAAAACAAGTTTTATAAACCAGTATGTGGGTGTAAACCTTGCAACGGCAAGTACACCCTCCGGCAGATACATGATCGGTATGATACCGCCGCCGGCTATGGTCATAAACAGTATCAGCATGTTTCCGAGTACCATATAGCCCGATACAGAGTTCATAAATCTCGCAATGATCATAAACAGTACACACGAGACAACTATCGCACTAAAGATAAAGAATACGGCACTGCCCGGGATACTCAGCTCACTCAGAGCGGCGATAAGTCCGACCGCAACCAGCATGATAACGCCGTATACGATAAGGAATGCAGCCAGTCCCGATATAAATATCCTTG
>CACYIR010000208.1:2131-2629 GCA_902774525.1 uncultured Lachnospiraceae bacterium | reverse complement strand
CTCCGCCCATCTTATCACAGAGATTATCCGAAAGATCACGAAGACCGTTCATATCAACTCCGGGTACCTTAGCAGCAAGTACCTTAACTCCCTTAACCTCTACTACGGAGTCAAGTACATTGCCTAATGAATCCTTTGCCAGCTTAGCCTTTAACGACTCAAGCTCCTGAGACAGAGCCTTATATTCAGCCATAAGATGCTGTATCTTCTCTATTAGCATAGCAGGCTGTACCTTAAGAGTAACAGCAGCCTTATTTAACTGCTCTTCCTGCTTTTTGTAATATGTAAGTACGTTTGAACCGGTAATAGCCTCGATACGTCTTACGCCTGCAGCTACACCTGATTCCGAAAGGATCTTAAATGAAGATATATCACCGGTATGCTTTACATGGGTACCGCCGCAGAGCTCCTTGGAGAAATCACCCATTGATACTACTCTTACAGAATCGCCGTATTTCTCTCCGAACAGAGCCATAGCACCGGTCTTCTTAGCTTCAT
>CACYIR010000208.1:0-2089 GCA_902774525.1 uncultured Lachnospiraceae bacterium | reverse complement strand
AAGAGAAGTCGAAACGTGTTCTCTCGGGATCCTGGAATGATCCGGCCTGATGAGCATCATTGCCCAGTACCTCACGGAGAGCTGCCTGGAGAAGGTGTGTTGCCGAATGGTTCCTGCAGGTCTTTGCGTGGTTTTCTTTATCAACATTTAATGAAACCTTATCGGAGGTCTTAAAGCTGCCTGATACGACCTTTCCCACATGAGCGGTTCTTCCGCCTGCCACATGGATGGTCTCGGTTACCTCAAACTTAGAGCCGTCACGTCCGAGTATTTCTCCGATATCTCCTACCTGTCCGCCCATTGTACCGTAGAAGGTTGTCTTATCGGTAATTATAGTTCCCTCTTCACCGGTCTTAAGTTCATTTACAAGTGCGTTATCACCTGCCATGGCAACTATAGTACCGTCACAGCCCAACGCATCATATCCTAAAAATTCACTCTTTACAGACTCGTCAAGGCTGTCAAATACACCCTGTCCTGTGAGCTTCTGCGAGAAGTTCTTGCCTTCCCTTGCCTTCTGCTTCTGTTCTTCCATAGCATCGGCAAAACCCTTTTCATCAACCTTAAGACCCTCTTCTTCAGCAAGCTCCACAGTAAGCTCCAGTGGGAATCCGAAGGTATCATACAGATAGAAAGCTTCTTTTCCGTCTATCTCCTTGCTCTTTTCTGTTTGCTTTGTGTCAAGTATTTTCTTAAATTCCTTTAAACCGTTTTCAAGTGTTGCTTCAAAACGCTCGATCTCCTTACCGAGTTCTGTAAGGACAAAGTCTTTATTCTTGAGTAATAAAGGATAACTTTCCTGATATACGGAAATATAGGTTTCAGCTACCTTTAAGATATTTTCCTTCTTAAGTCCCAAAGCTCTGGCATGTCTTACCGCACGACGGATAAGACGGCGAAGTACATAGCCTGCGCCTGCATTGGAGGGAAGAAGCTTCGCCTCATCACCGATAAGCATAACAGCTGTACGGGTATGATCAGCAAGTATACGCATTGATCTGGTAAGCTTCTCATCGCTCTCATACTTGATGCCGCTGGCTTCCTCAATATAAGAAATAGCCGGTGCATGAAGATCGATCTTATATACATCATCAAAACCGTTTAAGAACGCAAGATTTCTCTCAAGTCCCCATCCGGTATCAACATTTTTCTGCTTTAAGGGTGTAAGTGATCCGTCATGATGCTTTTCATACTGCATGAAAACATCGTTACCGATCTCGGTGTACTTTCCGCAGTGACATCCGGGCTTACAGTCGGGACCGCAGGGAGGAACGTCCTTTACATAGAACATCTCACTGTCGGGACCGCAGGGACCGTACTCAAGTCCCCACCAGTTATCCTCAGCGGGCAGATAGAAAATATTCTCCTTCTTAAAGCCCGATAACTCTCTGTATTTTGCACCCTCTTCGTCTCTGGGAGCATTCTCGTCGCCCTCGAATACTGTAGCTGCAAGATGGTCAGCATCAAAACCGAAAAGCTGTGTCAACAGCTCAAAGCTCCACTTACATCTGTCTTCCTTGAAATAATCACCCAGACTCCAGCTGCCCATCATCTCAAAGAAGGTACCGTGGCTCTTATCACCTACGGAATCAATATCATTGGTACGAACACAGCCCTGTACGTTACAGAGTCTGGTGCCCATGGGATGCTTCTGTCCTAAAAGGTAAGGCATAAGGGGCTGCATACCTGCTACATTGAACATAACACCTGTCGAACCGTCAGATACAAGTGATACCGCTCCGCAGTCCACATGGCCTCTTTCCTTGTAAAAATCTATCCAAGCTTTTCTAAGCTCACTGGCTGTAATTTTCTTCATTTCTGTTTCTCCATTCAAAAATCTATTACTCGAGTGCTTTCAGGAACTCTTCGATCCTGTCAAGTCCCTTGGTTATGTTCTCCATGCTGGTAGCATAGCTCAGACGGATATGTGTGTCAAAGCCGAAGTCCTTGCAAGGGATAACCGCAACTTTATAATCATTCAGCAGTATGTCGGCCAGTTTAAATACATCGCCGACCATCTCACCCTTGTACCTGAGTCCGTATGCTTCACTGACATCAACAAATGCATAAAAAGCACCGCTGGGCTTGA
>CACYIR010000207.1 GCA_902774525.1 uncultured Lachnospiraceae bacterium | reverse complement strand
GCTCCGTAAATAATAAAAATATTCCTGATCATACACTTGCTACTGCGATAGCAGCTTTTATTAATGGAAAAGCAGGTGAGTTCGCTCAGCAAAAGACCAATTCGATAAGCATGATAGCAGGCGATACGGTTTCCTGCATACCGGAGATAATTTCCGGACTGATATATAAGTCTGATATTTAAGATCATAAGTCAGCAATTATTTAATAGGAAAGAGAGACAGTATGGGGTATATAAATATAGAAGAAAACCTGAAATTATTTTATGAAGAATACGGTCAGGGAGATAATTATATTCTTTCTGCACAGGTAGGATTTTATCCAAAGGGTATGCAGCAGAAGATGGCAGAGATGGGGTACCATGTTTTCTGCATCACATTGAGAGGCTTTGCTCCATCTTCATATGTGGAAGAGGATTATGGTGAGGACTGGTACAATGTTTTCGCTGACGATGTGGTAAGAGTGGCAGATGCTCTGGGTATTAAGAAGTTTATATATATGGGGGCATCCCATGGTGCAGGCGTGGGCTGGCATCTGATGCTGAGACACCAGGACAGGGTTGAATCATTTATAGCTGTAGTGGCAGGTCCCCACAGCCTGAAAGAGGGTACCATGTCATACAGGCAGATGCTTGAGCAGGGTATCATCAAATGTCCTCCGCCCTTCGATCCCGAGATAGACAACGATCCCGCAAGAGTTTTGAGGCGTAAGATAAGAGCAGACCATATCCGTGATAACAGTAAGACACCTGATCCAAGAGAGCAGGCCATAGACTACGGCAGGCCTTTGATGGGACTTAAGACCGAAGAAAGACTCTGCGAAGAACTAAAGAAAATCCAGGTACCGACTCTGCTTATCGGAGGCACGGAGGATCCCATCAGCAAGATGGAGCTGATGATGCGTACCGCAGAGTGCCTGCCGCATTGCAAGCTCGTTGTTTACTCAAACTGCGGACACAATATCGATACCGATATAATTGAAGAAGTAACAGATGAAGCTGACAGGTTTATAAAGACAGTAAAGGACAACGAAGGCCGCTGGTATAAAAGGGTTATTGAATAAGAAAAAGTCCTTGCATTTTTGTTACTACTATGATATATTATTTTCCACATGAATTACCAAACTATTCATGCACATTGCCCACCATTTTGGTTAAGCCCATACGGACAGGCGGGGCGACTGCCGCGGGTGGCGAAAGGCCACATTAGGTAACATCGCTTCTGAATAGGTCAATACGTGCAGCTTTAGGTTATCCTTTGGCGCTGTGGTAGTTTATCGTAAGATAGGATTTCAGGACAGATGTTATCATCTGTCCTTTTTTGCTGAACTAAAACTATTTAGAAAGGCCTGCAACCTGTTATGAATATAGAAGCACAAAAGCATGCTCCGGTGTATGAGGCACTGGAGAAGTTTAGAAAACAGAGAATAGTTCCCTTTGATGTTCCGGGACATAAGCGCGGAAGAGGAAATCCCGAGCTTAAGGAGCTTTTAGGAGAGAAGTGCGTAAATCTTGACGTAAACTCCATGAAGCCCCTGGATAATCTCTGCCATCCCATGTCCGTTATAAAGGAGGCTGAGGAGCTGGCAGCAGAGGCATTCGGTGCTGACCATTCCTTCTTTATGGTAGGCGGAACCACATCTGCGGTCCAGGCGATGGTACTGACAGCCTGCCGTGCGGGAGACAAGATCATCCTTCCGAGAAATGTGCATAAGAGTGTAATAAATGCTCTGGTGCTCTGCGGTGCGGTACCGGTATATGTTAATCCCGAGGTGGACAAAAAGCTGGGTATAGCTTTGGGGATGGAACTCGAGGAACTTGAAAAGGCGATAAAAGAAAATCCCGATGCGGTTTGTGTTTTTGTAAATAATCCTACTTACTATGGTATATGTTCTGACTTAAGAGGCATAGTTAAGCTGGCTCATGATAACAAGATGCTCTGTCTGGTTGATGAGGCTCACGGAACCCATCTTTATTTTGAAAAGAGCCTGCCGGTTTCTGCGATGGAAGCCGGTGCAGATATGGCTTCGGTATCGATGCATAAGTCGGGCGGAAGCTTGACACAGAGTTCGCTGCTTTTGGTAAATAAGACAGTAAAC
>CACYIR010000206.1 GCA_902774525.1 uncultured Lachnospiraceae bacterium | reverse complement strand
CCGTTAGAAACGTGCGCCGCTAGGCGCACAACATAAAACGGAGTGTTCCCCCCGGACACTCCGTTTCTATTACATGCTTGCTCTGTAAATAGCTAACATATCATTTTCATTAAGAAGCTTGGCAGAACCCATCTCTCCGCCTACTCCTACCGCACACTTATGTGCCATGGTAACCAGATCTTCCTCGGTAGCATTTACTCCAAGCTCTCTTAAGTTCGTAGGCATCTTGATCTCTCGGTAGAAATCTTCCATAGCCTCGATACCCTTTAACGCTATCTCTTCATCCGTACCTGTATCCTCAACGTTCATTACATTGATCGCAAATTTCTTAAATCTCGGCAGGCACTCCTTAAACACATACCTAGCCCAACTGCCCCATATAGCAGCAAGTCCTGCCCCGTGAGCCACGTCGTACAGACCTCCGAGCTCATGCTCCAGCTTATGTGTCATCCAGTCTCCGCCATCATTTCCGCATCCGGTAAGTCCGTTATGTGCCAGGCTTCCTGCCCACATAACTTCAGCACGCGCATCGTAATCCTTAGGATTCTTTACCAGCACCTTAGCATTTTTCATGACTGTACGGATAAGACCTTCTGCCAGAGCATCTGTTATTTCCATGTTTCCACCGTTTGTAAAATAACGCTCCATGGTATGCATCATAATATCGGTACATCCGCAGGCAGTCTGATAATCGGGCAATGTCATGGTAAGCTCGGGATTCATTATGGCAAACTTCGGTCTGCAGTAGTTACTGCTGTATCCACGCTTTACAAGGCCTTCTTCCTTAGTGATAACCGATGAATCACTCATTTCGCTTCCTGTTGCAGCCAATGTAAGTATTACTCCCAAAGGAAGACATCCGGTAGCCTTTCTCTTATAATCATAGAAATCCCATACATCGCCTTCATTGGCTACGCCATAACCGATAGCCTTTGCAGAATCGATAGCACTGCCGCCGCCGACTGCTAAAAGGAAATCAACGCCTTCCTTCTTACAAAGCTCTATACCTTCATAAACCAGGCTTAGATGTGGATTCGGTACTGCCCCGCCCAGTGTAATATATGTAATCCCCGCTGCATCCAGAATATCCGTAACCTTCTTTAATAATCCGGTACGGATAACACTTCCGCCACCGTAATGGATCAGTACCTTTTTACCGCCGTATTCCTTTATAAGGTCGGCTACCTGCAATTCGGTGTCCTTGCCGAAAACCACCTTGGTAGGTGTATAATAGTTGAAATTAAACATTGAATTCTTCTCCTTCCGTTTTCTTTTTTCTATAACGAATTATACTCTGATTATTTTATAAAACAATGTATTATGCTGTGATAAATACAAAATAATCCATTTCATATTTTATTATTCTTTTCTATTATTATGTCAATGATAAAATATACGGATGGCATATCAACGAAAGGATGCTCTTATGAAGACACTCTGGGAACTCACTAAAGAAGCCGCACGATATAAAGGCCTATATATCATAGCAATACTCTCGACATTTTCACTTACAGTGATAAATCTGTCAGCTCCAAAAGTACTTTCTGCCATGACAGGATATGTCGAAAAGGGCATGGATGATGAAAGCCTTTCTTCAGTAAAGCTGTTAGCTCTCATATTACTTGGATTATATCTTTTGCGGGTACTTTTCAGATTTTTAAGCAACTACCTTGCTCACAGGGCTGCATGGTATCTTGTTGGAGACCTGAGGAGCCGTCTCTACAACAAACTGCAAAGCCTTGATCTGGGATTCTTTCATGATAAACAGACCGGTGACCTTATGAGCCGTGTTGTTAACGATACCAGAGATTTCGAGCTTCTTTATGCTCATATGATACCGGATCTCATCACCAACTTTGTTACATTTACAGGAGTACTCATAATACTCCTTTCCATCAACTGGAAGCTGGCTCTTATCACCTGCTGCCCCATACCGCTGATACTTATCTCCGGAGTTATATTTGCCAAAATCGTACGGCCATTCTTTCGTGCATCACAAAAAGTTATGGGCGACCTCAATGCACAGCTTCAGGACAGTCTCTCTGGTCTGCACGAGATCCAGGCATTCGGTCAGGAATCCTATGAGGGAGAAAGAGTCAGTAAAAA
>CACYIR010000205.1 GCA_902774525.1 uncultured Lachnospiraceae bacterium | reverse complement strand
TTGTTTTCTTATTATATATTTTTATATTATTCACATGTATATTATTTTCATTTTCAATTATCATATTAGTTTCTTTAGGAGGATTTTTATGCCCAAATGGAAGCATTCGCAAGAATGGATGTTGGAACGGGTTACTGAATATCTTAATGGCCAGGGTTCCTATCGTTCAATAGCTTATGATAATGGTATTGGAGTTGAGACCTTAAGGCGGTGGGTTTTAGCTTATAGCGCTCGTGGTGCGGAGGCGTTTCACCGGGGTCATGGAAACAACCGCTATAGCAGTGTATTTAAGACGTATTGCGTAAAAATCGTTCTGAACGGAGAACTATCAATATCTGATTGTGTCGCGCGCTATGGTATAACGCACTATTCTGTCCTTCGACGTTGGATTTCCGAGTATAATGCCAATATAGAGTTTAAAGACTATGATCCTCATCGGGAGGTCTATATGGCAGGAGCCGGAAGAAAAACCACTATTGAAGAACGCAGGGAGATCGTTAAGTTTTGTCTTGAACACGGCCGCGATTATAAAGGAACCGCCTCCATTTATAATGTTTCCTACCATCAGGTTTATGAGTGGGTAAGGAAGTATGACGCGAAAGGAGAGGACGCCCTTGCTGATAGAAGAGGCCATCATAAATCAGATGATGAAGTCGATGAGCTGGAACGTCTTCGCCGGGAAAACCTGAGATTGAAGCGCCAGCTTGAAGAAAAAGACATGCTGGTGGAACTGTTAAAAAAAGTGAAGGAATTCGAAGGGATGTGAGGCTTGGCCGTACCAGGCTTGAAGGTAAATACCTTGCGATACGGCATTTCTATACAGAACGCCACTGGAGTATCAACTGGATGTGCAGGCAGCTGGGTGTATCACACGCAGCTTATTACAAGTGGCTCCACAGGGCAGTCCCCGGGCAGGAATCGGAAAACATAAAGCTTGCCGAACTGATCCGGGAGTATGATGACCGGTTCGGACACATCCTTGGGTACAGGCGCATGACCCTCTGGATCAACCACTTCCACAACACTCACTATAAGGTGAAACGGGTGCACAGGATCATGAAGTCGCTCGGGATCCATGCAGTCATACGGCGGAAGAAAAAACAGTATGTATCTGCCACCCCGGAAGCTGTTGCAGAGAATAAACTCAAAAGAGATTTCCATGCGAATAAGCCGAATAAAAAATGGTCCACCGATGTCACGGAGTTCAAGATCCCAGGTGTAAAGAAGAAGCTGTATTTAAGCGCAATCCTCGACCTGTACGACCGCACTCCGGTGTCCTATGTGGTCAGTACAAGAAACAACAATGCGCTGGTATTTAAGACCTTTGACAAAGCCATAGCTTCGAATCCTAGCGCAGCACCGCTTTTTCACAGTGACCGGGGATTCCAGTATACAAGCAAGGTCTTTCAGATGAAGCTCCAGACGCAGGGAATAGAACAGTCAATGTCGCGGACTGGTCACTGCATAGACAATGGTCCTACTGAAGGATTCTGGGGAATCATAAAGACAGAGATGTACTGCATGTATAAGATAACTGATGAAGCATCTCTCAGGAAAGCGATATCGAAATATATGGATTTCTATACCAACAGCAGACCCCAGGAGAGATTTGGCGGGAAAACACCGGCTGAGGTCAGGCGGGAAGCACTGCTTACAGATACCCCCAGCGATTATCCGATAGCAGAAAACAAACGTATCAAGAAGTACAAGGCAAAATGGGTGGCTTAACCAGGGACATCGATGTCCTTCTTTTATGCTGATATGAAGCGCTTAAGCGCATAGATATCCTTGCTCTGCTTGACTATAGAATTATCTGCCATGGAATACCTGTCAACCCCGCAGCCGCTTCGCGGTGTGCCCGGCACAGGGTTGACAGGTATTCCATGACAGATAGAATGATCAACAAGCAGAGCAAGGATAGGCTTGACAGCTAAAACTGTCCAATAAGAATTGTTATATAAAAATGGCGACCACTAAAACGTGATCGCCATTTTTGCAGACTGATTTTTAATTATTTGGCCTATCTACTTGACAGGGCCCTGTTCACAAACCTGTCTCCTTTCGCATGTTTATCTCAGATACGCGGACACGACATAGCCGTATCTTCCGGATGAGGTATAACCGTATGCGAATCCATTGTTGCCCCAT
>CACYIR010000204.1 GCA_902774525.1 uncultured Lachnospiraceae bacterium | reverse complement strand
TTATATATATTTATGGAGGATTATCAAATGGATAAGATCAGGATGACTACCCCTCTTGTAGAGATGGACGGGGACGAGATGACCAGGATCATCTGGCAGATGATAAAGGACGAGTTACTTTGTCCTTACATCGACTTAAAGACAGAGTATTATGACTTAGGACTTAAGTACAGAGACGAGACAGACGATCAGGTGACCATCGACTCTGCAAATGCCATAAAGAAATACGGTGTAGGTGTAAAGTGCGCTACCATTACTCCCAATGCCGCAAGAGTTACAGAGTACAATTTAAAGCAGATGTGGAATCGTAAAGGGTATCGATGCATATGTACCTCATTGGAAAAAGCCTATAACCATCGCACGTCACGCATACGGTGATATCTACAAGGCTACCGAGATGAAGATTGACCGTCCCGGAAAGGCTGAGCTGGTATTTACGGATGCTGACGGAAATGAGACAAGGGAGCTTATCCATGATTTTAAGGCACCCGGTATCATTCAGGGCGTACATAACCTTGACGCTTCGATAGAGGGCTTTGCAAGGAGCTGCTTTAATTTCGCACTTGATACAAAGCAGGATCTCTGGTTTGCAAGCAAGGATACAATTTCAAAGAAGTACGATCATAATTTTAAGGATATATTTGCCGATCTTTACGAGAAAGAGTATAAGGCAAAATTTGAAGCACTCGGCATTACATATTTCTATACTCTGATAGATGATGTAGTTGCACGTGTTATCAAGTCAGAAGGTGGATTTATCTGGGCATGTAAGAACTATGACGGCGATGTTATGAGCGATCTGTTGGCTACAGCATTCGGATCACTGGGTATGATGACCTCAGTACTTGTTTCACCCGATGGAAAGTACGAGTACGAAGCAGCTCATGGTACCGTACAGCGTCATTATTACAAGTATCTGGACGGACAGCCCACATCTACCAACTCTGTTGCAACCATCTTTGCATGGACAGGTGCATTAAAGAAGCGTGGCGAACTTGACGGTATCGCAGAGCTCTCAGCATTTGCCGAGAAGCTTGAAAAGGCTACCATCGCGACCATCGAGGGCGGCACCATGACAGGCGACCTTGCTCTTATCAGCAAGCTGCCTAATGTAAATAAGGTAAATACTTTAGAGTTTATACAGGCAATCAGGGCAGAACTCGAGAAATTGAGGTAATATATGGAAGTAGTACAGGAATTATTTTCTATGAATCCCGGTGTGGTAGTAGCTATCGTAGCATTCTTTGTTATGGTACTTATAGCTATCATTGCTGCAGTGGTAGCAGCAGTGGCCACAACCGCAGGTGTCGAGACCAGAGACGGTGAAGGTACTAACGAGTAGTTTGGATAGACATTGGAGATGATCTATGTCTGAAAGAAAGATTGACGAAAAGTATATATGTGATTTCTTCGGAATCCCCGACAGCCCCTCCGGTAAAGAGGAGCTGGAGGAGATAAAGAAGAAGCTTATAAAGGTCACATTTGAGAATGGCAAGGATATAGTCAGGGTAAACGAAGACGCTGACGGTATGTATTTCCTGGAATCGGGTACTGCTGAAGTACTTAATGCTGACGGTGAGCAGATAAATATCATACACGAGTCGCAGTATTTCGGGGAATACGGTGTACTGTCCGGACAGAAGCGTCTTTCAACAGTGCGCTCATTGGGGAAGACTGTGTTATATAAGCTGGATAGTAAGGATATGATGAATATCATATCCAAGCATCCTGATATATACGGAAAACTGATGAAGAAGGTATATGGGGAGGTCAGCAATAAGCATTCCCAGATACTCGCTCTTTCCGGTATGAGAAAGGGAATTTTGCAGCATCCGTCCAACCAGGTACCGATGAGCAGGCTGCATATGCTCATTCAGTACGGAGCGCTGGCTATCATTTATATCCTGGCAGGTATATTAGTACCGAAGGATAGCTCGTGGCCTTTATTTTTATTGCCTCTCATACTGATGCTCGGATATGTACTGATCACTAAAAGGACTATCGAATCACTGATAGTGGCAGGATTTTTAGAGGTAATACTCATATATAAATGTGAGCCTGCCGCAGGGTATGCGGTTTCTCTTGTAAATACGATGTCTCTGACGGATAATGCATTTACAGTGCTGGTTATGGCACTTATGGGAGGTATGGTAAATCTGATCGTTGCCTCCGGCGGTGTTACAGCATTTAAAAAGCTTTCTGACAGAGCATGCACTACGAGAAAAAAGGTATTTTTCGGATCTCTCGGTATAATGGCGGTTACTTCCATAGATGACGGATTAAATATGATGTGTGCCTCAACGGCCACATATGCATCTGCCAGAAAAAACGGCATTATAAGGGAAAAGCTTGGCCTGTTTTACAGCATGCTGCCTACAGTGTTGTCTTCATTTATACCTATGTCTCTGTGGGGCATATTTGTAATAGGTGCTATGACAGCATCGACAGGAGAT
>CACYIR010000203.1 GCA_902774525.1 uncultured Lachnospiraceae bacterium | reverse complement strand
TTCTCATATATCTCCTGTCCGTGTTCGGTAAAATAATCCTTGAAGTTGTTGATCAGGGATACTGTTTTTTCAAATGTGCCGATATCCGTACACCTGTCCATAAGTATAGTCTCTGCTCCGAACATCTCGGGTACTTCGGTAAGTACGGTACTTCCGCCCTCAGCTATCAGGTAATCCGAGAACTGCCCGATAAGAGGATTGGCGGTAAGCCCCGAAAAACCGTCCGAGCCTCCGCATTTAAGCCCTACCTTAAGCTTCGATACAGGCACCTCCACTCTTTCAAAAGTATCGGCGTAAGCTTTAAGCTCGTCTATCAGCCTTATCCCTTCTTCTATCTCATCATCAACGTCCTGCGCATTTAAGAACTTTACCCTTCTTTCATCAACAGGACCGAGCACTTCTTTAAATGCCGCGATATTGTTGTTTTCACATCCGAGTCCCAGCACCAGTACTCCGCCGGCATTCGGATGGTTTATCAGGCCTTTAAGGATCTTCTGCGTCATCTTATGGTCGCCGCCCAGCTGTGAGCATCCGTAAGGGTGCGGGAAATAAAACGCACCGGTAAGCTTACTTAAAGACTCAGCCACCTTATTCACACAGCCTACGGTATTGACTATCCAGATATCGTTTCTTATACCGATATCCCCGTTTTCCCTTTTGTAGGCCATTATAGTCCTGCCGGAAGGTAACGGCATATCATATTTTTTGAAATGATAGGAGTATTCCACCTTCTCCTTAAGATTGGTCTTAAGATTATGAGAATGTACACTCTCGCCTTCCTTTATGCTTTGTGTCGCATGTCCGATCGGAAATCCGTATTTTATGACATTTTCCCCTTCGGCGATATCGCACAGAGCCACCTTATGTCCGGTCTCCACATCTACTGCCACATTGTCCGAAGGATGTATCTTTATTGTCCCCATTTTCCTGCTCCCCTGTATGCCTGAATGTTCTGATACTTATCTGTCACTTTTCGGTCTGTAAGTGTTTTCAGTCTACCAAAGTTTCAATAGTCTTACCTACACCGTTTGTCTGTATGGATTCATAATACTTTTCCACTTCATCCTTCATGAATGAAAGATCCTCGCCCCAGTACTGTTCCTTCTTTAAGATATCCTCAACAGAAGCCGTCTTCATGAACGCCATGATCTCTTCACCGTCATTCGTCTCATCTGTCCTGTAGAACGCTATAAGTGCAGCAAGCGAGAATGTAAGGCATTTAGGAAGACTTCCGTTTTTCTCCCTGTATTCAAGGATGGTCGGAAGCACTCTTGCCTTAAACTTGCTTACGGAATTAAGGGCGATGCTTAGCAGCTGATGCTTTACAAAAGGATTTGAGAATCGCTCCAGTACTGCCTTACCGAAAGGTATATCCTCTTCCTCGTGTCCCAAAGTAGGTATTATCTCTTCAAATATAGCCTTGTTCAGGTATTTGTTTATAAGCGGATCGTCCAGACATTCCTTGACGGTGGAAAGTCCGTACAGACGGGCCGCAAGCACCATCGAGGTGTGTCCGCCGTTAAGTATCCTTACCTTTCTCTTTTTATAAGGCTTAACATCATCGGTCCAGATGACATTTATCCCTGCTTTTTCAAGCGGGAATTCATCCTCGAAATGTCCTTCTATTACCCAGAGATGGAATATCTCTGCGGTATTCATCAAGCGGTCTTCTTCTCCGAGCCTCTTGGTCAGTGCCTCTACCTCGTCTTTCGGATATCCTGTACATATCCTGTCAACCAGAGTGTTGCAGAAATAGTTTTCATTCTTTATCCAATCCTTGAAATCCTCAGGAAGGTCCCAAAGATCGGCATACTTAAGCACGCAGTTTAAGAGCTCTTTTCCGTTGTTGTCTATCAGCTCGCACGAAAGGATGATAAAGCCCTGAAGACCTGCCTTAAATCTCTCATACAGCAGAACCGTAAGTTTAGCCGGGAAGGATTTGGGAGGAGCATCGGTGATCTGCTCTGTACCAAGGTACTCTATGCCTGCCTCGGTTGTATTTGAGATGATAACTCTCATGTCAGGGTTGTGCGCAAGCTTAAGATACCCTGCATAATCCGTATAAGGATCCACACCTCTTGAAATGGATGTGACCTTTATGCACTCATCCACAACCTTACCGTTATCTATACCGCGCAGGAACTGATGGTATACTCCTTTTTG
>CACYIR010000202.1 GCA_902774525.1 uncultured Lachnospiraceae bacterium | reverse complement strand
GCCAGCATATGCACAAGTACCGCATACTGGCATACATTAAATGCATTGGCAGCTAAGATATCCTGCGAACGCTGGTTAAGGATCGCATTAAGGATAAGCTTTCCGCCGTCTTTAGGCTTAGTGACATTAAAGGTCATACTGTATGCACAAGGGTACAGCATCATCTCCGAAAGATCCTGATGAACATAAATATTGGTGATGATGCGGCGGCTGAAGGGATTATTTTTAAGATCATAGATAACTCTGTCCACCTGATCGAACATACCCTCTTTATACTTATGCTTAACACCTAACTGATATCCGTATGCCTTACCGATGGTACCGTTCTCATCCACCCACTGGTCCCAGATATGGCTGCCGAGCTCGGACACCTTATTCGACTATGGTACCGTTCTCATCCACCCACTGGTCCCAGATATGGCTGCCGAGCTCGGACACCTTATTCGACTTCTTCTGCCATATCCACAGTATCTCATCGGTAGCTGTCTTGATAGGCACCTTTCTTAAAGTCATGGCAGGGAACTCTTTGCTAAGATCATACCTGTTGACCACACCGAACTTCTTGATGGTGTACGCGGGAGTACCGTCCTCCCAATGAGGCCTTACCTTTTCATCTTCTGTACTCGTACCGTTCTCTAAGATATCGGTACACATTTTAATAAACAGATCATCTGCTAAACTCATGATATCTTCCTTTCGATTAAGATCCTTCGCTTTATGTCGATGCCATAAAGTGGCATCGATTCAGCTCAGGATGACAAAGTTTTCATTCATTTAGAAAAGGGCTGCCGCGTTCTGCAGCAGCCCTTTTCCGTGCTGTTATTTAAATATTCGGTGTATTTTATATATTAATACCTATTGAGGCCGGCTCATTTTGTTCGGATCAAGGTGCGGGGCGGCAGATTGTTTCGCCGCACGCTCTCCACTTGACGTTTTCGCGCTTAGCGTACCGGTTTTGTACGCTGCGAAAATGTCAACGTAGGATTTGCGTAATGCTTTACGCTATAACATCAATCCGTAAACCTCAATCCATCCGGACCTCGCAAATCCGGAGCCAGTGCGTGCGGCGGAATTATCTGCCGTCCCGCACCGGACTATAATTTAGATCTCCGTGAACTTCTTGATATTGGAAGCATTAGCGTACTTTGTACGGTGTCCGTCAGCCTGAACTACGAGTGTAGGTGCAGCCATGATGCCCCACTCCTTAGCAAGCTCGGGATTCTCTTCGGCATCAATGATGGTGTACTCTTTTCCGTCAAGGTACTCCTTAGCAAGTCTGCAGTTAGGACAGGTCTTGGTAGTGAAGAGATAGAGGCCGTCACCGGTAAGCTCTGCTGCCTTGGCAGCCATGGTCTCCTCAACCTTTTCCATGTCGATGGGCTCTGTATTCTTGTCAAGATCTACTGCGATATCATCTGTATTGTAGCTGCAGCAGCCTGCACCAAGTGAGAATCTTGTGGACTTCTCTAAGGTGTACTCTGTTCTGTTCTTGTACTCCTGAGTCTTACCTGCATTCCAGTTCTGTACAGGTCTGTAGTAACCTGTGATCCTGGAGTATACCTCTGCGTTCTCACCGCAGATCGGGCACTTGAACTGCTCGCCTGTAAGGTATCCGTGGTTCTTGCAGATAGAGTATGTAGGTGACATTGTATAGTAAGGAAGCTTGTAATTCTCAGCGATGGTACGAACGAGCTTAGCTGCTGACTCCCATGAAGGAAGCTTCTCGCCGATGAACGCATGGAATACTGTTCCTGAGGTGTAAAGTGTCTGAAGTCTGTCCTGGATATCAAGTGCTGCAAAGATATCTTCGGTAAACTCTACAGGAAGGTGTGAGCTGTTGGTGTAGTAAGGTGTATCACCCTTTGCACCTGCTGTCCTGATGTCGGGCCAGCGCTTTCTGTCATGCTTAGCAAGACGGTAGCTTGTGCTTTCTGCAGGAGTAGCCTCTAAGTTGTACAGATCTCCGTACTCTTCCTGGTAATCGGAAAGTCTCTCTCTCATGTGGTTAAGAACTTCAACGGTGAAGTCCTGAGTCTTCTTATCTGTAAGATCTTTTCCGAGCCACTTTGCATTAAGACCTACTTCATTCATACCAACGAGACCGATGGTTGAGAAGTGGTTAGCAAAAGTACCGAGGTATCTCTTGGTGTAAGGATAGAGACCTTCGTCAAGAAGCTTGGTGATGATCTGTCTCTTTACTTTCAGTGAACGTGCGGCAAGATCCATCATTCTGTCAAGTCTCTTATAGAACTCGTCGGGAGTAGCAGACAGATATGCGATTCTCGGCATATTGATGGTAACAACGCCTACGGAACCTGTGGATTCACCTGAACCGAAGAAACCGCCGGACTTCTTTCTGAGCTCTCTTAAGTCAAGACGGAGACGGCAGCACATTGAACGTACATCCGAAGGCTCCATATCGGAGTTGATGTAGTTCGAGAAATAAGGTGTGCCGTATTTAGCGGTCATTTCAAAGAGAAGTCTGTTGTTCTCTGTATCTGACCAGTCAAAGTCTCTTGTAATGGAGTATGTAGGGATAGGATACTG
>CACYIR010000201.1 GCA_902774525.1 uncultured Lachnospiraceae bacterium | reverse complement strand
AAGAGATGCGACATCTCTTACCTCCACGAGGACCGCTTCATTTTCCACCACGGGGACCCGGTCCTTAATATTGTCCCTTATACGGTCCACATAGTTCTCCAAGGTCTGCATAGTACGTCCTGCCACTATCAGGGACAATCTGTTCTCGGAATCCGTGCTTTCGGTTATGGTCTCTATAGTGCTCTCCACCTCGTGGATCTTAACATATATATTGCTCCTGTCAAAATCATCCCTGCCGCTTATGATGTTCCAGGCAGCTCCCGGGATATCGGATGCCACTATAGTCTTAAGATTCGCTATAGTCTCCATTCTTTCGATGGAATTATGATATTTCCCGGCATACACAAGCATCAGGACCAGACTGAGTACGATAGGTACCACCAGCATAAACACCAGCTTATGGCTTAAGTCGTTTATTCGCCCGAGTATACTTTTTTCTTTTTTTATCCTGTGTTTATCCATATATAAAACTTTCCTCTTAAGCCTCAGTACCCTCTCGGTTCTATCTTCGCGGTATCCTGCTCGTCACTGAATACCTGCTCATCAGGATGGATTATCTCTTTGACGGCTTCTCCCGCTTTTAGTTTCAGTGCCGTATCCATAAGTATACCGCCCAGCTTGGGTGTACACTCTACCACGCAGTTGATCTTGCCCTCTTTTAAAACATTGATGGCATCCTGTCCGCCGTCGATAGAGATTATGATCATGTCTTTTCCCGGTATAAAACCTGCTTTTTCTATCTCCGGCAGAGCTCCTAAGGTCATCTCATCGTTATGAGAAAAAACCACATCTATATCCTCGCCGTACTTATCCAGCAGGTATCTCATATTTTCTTCACCGCGGCTTTTAAGGAAGTCTCCGTCGATACTTTCCATTACGTTCATCCTCGTATCCCCGGCTATCGCATCCATAAATCCCGCCTGGCGCTGACGCATGGGAGTGGAATTGATCGTACCTGTGATCTCCACAATATTCACGTTTTCAAGGCCTAAGCTGTCCGCTTTCCTTATAAGATACTCACCGGCCATCTGCCCTTCGCGGTAAAAATCAGCCCCGATAAGACACGAAGTCAGGCCTTCCTTTTCCGTACTGATATCACGATCGACCAGTATCACGGGGATACCGGCATCCTTTGCCTCTTTAAGCACATTGTCCCAGCCGTCTTCAACTATCGGCGAAAAAGCTATGACATCCACCTTATAGGCTATAAACCTGCGGATGGCAGCTATCTGGTTCTCCTGCTTCTGATTGGCATTTTCAAGCATCAGGCTTATCCCCTGCTTGCCTGCCGCTTCCTCGATATCACGTGTATTCCCGATACGCCATGCGCTCTCCGAGCCTATCTGGCTGAAGCCTAAGAGAAGAGACGGTTCGTTTGACTGCTCCGGCTCCTTGCTGCAGCCCGTGCACAATACAAATGACAGTATCAGGCATATTAAAACCAATAATTTTTTCTTCATACAGACCCCTTTTATTACCTTATTCCCCATTTTGATCGTAATTGATATGATCACACTCTTACGTGAAATCGTCACTTAAGGATGACACCCGGATATCAGTGCTCATATTTATCATATATCAATACCCATACATATCAGTAACCATATATATCATATATCTCATCCGTGTATACCCCGGGTTCCTTGTATACTATGAGAGGGGCTTCTACCGTCATGCGGGAGTTTCCTCCCCTCACACACTCCATAAGCACCATATTGGGTTCCTTATCTATAAACGGATGCACCATCTTCATGCGCTTGGGCTCAAGCTTGTATTTTGTAAGAGTCACGATCAGCTCCGCAAGTCTGAACGGTCTGTGTACCAGATAAAACCTTCCGCCGGGCTTAAGCAGTGCCGCAGTTTCTCTTGCCACATCTTCGAAGGTACATTTTACCTCATGTCTGGCTATAGCCTTAGCCGAGTCCGGATTGGTGAGACCATGCTGTCCTATCATATACGGAGGGTTAGAGGTTACTACGTCAAACACTGATTTCCCGAATTTTTCCGAAGCGGTCACTATATCCCCTTCCACTATATCTATCTTTTCTTCCAAGCGGTTATACTTTACACTTCTCTGCGCTATATCCACATTCTCCGGCTGTATTTCCAGTCCCGTAAAATGTTCCCCTTCGGTTTTGGCGGAAAGCAGGATCGGTATGATGCCGTTCCCGGTACCTAGATCTATCGCTTTTTCTCCCGCTTTTACCTTTGCAAAGCCGGACAGAAGTACCGCATCCATGCCGAAGC
>CACYIR010000200.1 GCA_902774525.1 uncultured Lachnospiraceae bacterium | reverse complement strand
ATTTTCGTGAACGGAAAAGAGGTAGGGTCGAACAGATACGGGTATTCACCGTTCGAGATTGACATCACCGATGAATTAAAAGATCTGAATACCAATAAGGGACTTGAAGGTATAAACGAGATAATGGTGGTCATACATCATGAGTCTCCTAATTCACGCTGGTACAGCGGGGCCGGTATATACAGGGATGTGACCTTTAAAGAAGTGGACGAGACACACATATCGACTGACGGTGTGTATGTATATACGGAGCATATCGATGACGGGAGCAGAGGCAAATGGAAGGTGACCGCCGATATAGAGATGGAAGGTCCCGCCTGCGATGATCTTGAGTTCACATTTGATATAATACATAAGCCCGTAAGCAAAAATGCCGGTGAGTGTATATGCAGGGGCGTTTCTTTTGACGATATCCCGAAAAGCTTATATGCTGATGATCTGAATGAGGTACATGGAGACAGTTCTAATACAGGCAGGGAATGCGAAAAGGCAGTTTATACACAGGGAGAAACAATCCCGGTACAATTAACATCTAAAGATGATGTTTCGGGAACATCGACCGGGTCACGGATCTACCGCACCGAATTCATCATTGAAAACGGAAGGGTATGGGATATAACATCACCTGAGAATTATGAACTTTTGATAACCGTTAAACATCATGGTGAGATAACAGATACATATAAGACCGGATTCGGGCTTAAGACTATAGAGTATACATGTGACAACGGATTTTTCCTTAACGGAAGGCATATAAAGATAAACGGAGCCTGCGAGCATCATGACTTGGGACTGTTCGGAGCGGCATTCAACAAAGATGCCATGAGAAGAAAGTTTACGATGCTCAAGAACATGGGAGTGAATGCTGTAAGGACCTCCCACAATATGCCCGCAAAAATCCTTATGGAGCTTGCCGATGAGATGGGCATCATGATAGATTCCGAAGGCTTTGATATGTGGAGAAGGCCGAAGACGGAATACGACTATGCAAGGTTTTTTGAGGATAATTATAAAAAGGATATAAGGTCATGGATAAGACGTGACAGAAATCATCCTTCGGTCATCATGTGGAGCATAGGCAACGAGATATATGACTGCCATGCCGATGAGACTGCACCTAGTCTTACACTTGATATGAAAAAAACGGTTGAAGCATATGACTATGCAGGGAATGCTCCTGTTACCCATGCATCCAACTTCATGGCATGGGAGGGCGCGAGAAATTGTACCGATGTGCTGAAAATGGCAGGCTACAACTACGGTGAACGGCTGTATGATGAGCAGCATAAGGAACATCCGGACTGGAAAATATACGGAAGCGAGACGTGCTCGACGGTACAGAGCAGGGGAATATACCATTTCCCGCTTTCTGCTTCGGTCATGGCGGATGATGACGAGCAATGTTCTTCACTCGGCAACTGTACTACGAGCTGGGGAGCTCCTTCTACCGACTATGTACTTACCATGGACCGTGACAGAACATACAGTCAGGGTCAGTTCATCTGGACAGGTTTTGATTATATAGGGGAGCCTACGCCTTATCATACAAAGAATTCTTATTTTGGGCAGCTGGATACAGCTGGATTCCCGAAGGATACCTATTATATGTTTAAGGGGAGCTGGACCGATCCTAAAAAAGCACCTTTTGTGCATATATTCCCTTATTGGGATTTTAACGAAGGGCAGTTGATAGATGTAAGAACCGCTTCCAATTGTGATAAAGTGGAGCTGTATTTTAAACCTGAAGAGGATGATATACCCGGAAATCCATATACTTACGGGGAATACAACCTTATAGGCAGTGCTTCTATAGATCATTACCACGGTGATGTACTCACGCCTTCCTGGCAGATACCTTTTTACAAAGGAAAGCTTAAAGCAGTAGCATATTTAAACGGTACGGAAGCTGCTACAGAGAAGATAAGGTCATTCGGAGATGCCGACAGGCTCGTGATAAATGAAAACTATCGTGGCGAAGATACCCTGTTTTTTGAGATAAGTGCAGTGGATAAAGACGGGAAGCCCGTGGAAAATGCCAATAACAGAGTACATGTGCTTGTAACCGGCGCCGGTGCACTTATAGGACTGGATAACGGTGACAGTACCGATAACGAAAACTATAAGTGCGATAACAGAAGACTGTTTTCGGGAAAGCTGCTTTTCGCTGTCAGTACCAAAGGGAAATACGGCAAGCTTAAAGTAGTGGTCACTTCCGAAAAGCTACGTTCCGCAGAATACAATATGTATGTTGAAAATACTGCGGATCCGGGCGATATCAACAGTACACCGGCTGTGGATTACAGTGATTTTGTACTGCACGGAGCACCT
>CACYIR010000199.1 GCA_902774525.1 uncultured Lachnospiraceae bacterium | reverse complement strand
ATATGCTAATTTTATGCAGCAGAACTCGGACCTCTTTATCTCTATAGGTGCAAGGCTCAACCTCTTACAGACCGGTTATAATTTTAACGGGTTTGCGAGAGCAGCTTATAAGATCATGGTCGATGTTGACCGCAATGAGCTTCAGAAGACAAATGTACGTCCGGATATGATAGTATGCTCGGATGCGGGACTGTTTATAAAGTTTATATTGAAGCACAAGGATAAGATAGTACGCCGTGACAGGGACGCATGGTTTGAGTACGGCCGGAGACTGAAGGCGAAGTATCCGATACTGCTGCCCGAATACAGGGAGCAGAAGGAGCTTGTAAATACATACTGTCTGGTGGATGAGATAGCTGAGCAGCTGACAGGTGATGATGTATATGTGTCCGGAAGCTCGGGCAGCTGTATCGATATCTCCATGCAGGGATTCAGAGTGAAGAAGGGCCAGAGGGTATTCTGTACGAAGGGACTGGCTTCGATGGGTTACGGACTTCCTTCTACGATAGGTGCGTGTCTTGCAAGCGGCGGTAAGCGTACCGTGGGTGTAAACGGTGACGGCGGTTTTGTCATGAATATCCAGGAACTCGAGACAATACGGCGATTGAATCTGCCTATAAAGGTATTTGTGCTTTCCAACCGCGGATACGGTGCTATCCAGGCTACACAGACCAATCTGTTTAACAAGCATTTTGTGGCCTGCAATGAGAGCTCGAACCTGTCACTTCCTCATGTGGCTAAGATCGCTGAGGCATACGGGGTTAAGTCATATGTATTGGAGGATCAGTCTGAACTGAAAGAAAAGGTTAAGGAAGTACTTGAGTATCCGGGACCTGTAATATGTGAAGTCATGACACCTATAGGGCTTACAGCGTTCCCTAAGCAGGTGTCATACAAGAGGTCGGACGGCCAGATGGAGTCGCTTCCGCTGGAGTATATGAATCCACCTTTGTCCGATGAAGAGATGGCGGAGAATATGATAATACCTATGTTTGAGAAGAAGTAATCGAACATTTGTTCTTGACAAATATGGCGGTATATGGTAATATATATTTAAGGTACCGCTGGAACAGATGGTAACGGACGGTTTGCCTTTCACCCGTACAGAACTGTACGAGCTTCCCCTTGTTAAAGGAGGTTGATAGTATGGGGATAGTATTTGATGAAAGGATATGCGGATTTTATGTTAGAACTCATAAAGGTCATAGCAAGAGTCGTGGGGGCGATTTCGTCCACCGGGCTGTTTGTGCTAAGGCTGATTGAAAGAAAAGAACATAAAAAAAGCAACCGCCCCGACCAAGGTTAAGGTTGCTTTTTCTATAACCTGTTAACTAAGGCAAACCGTCTGTTCAGTTTGTTTAAGGCGGTACCTTTTCTATAATTAATATATCACTGAAATATGGTTTTGTCAAATGGATTCTGATTGCCAGCTTAGGTTTACTACAGAAAGGACATACATCATTGAATATAAATAATGTGATAATATCAGGTGCGACCGGTGTCATAGGAACGGCATTGACTTCACTTTGCATCAGCAAAGGGATGAGAGTGCTTGTACTTACTAGGTCTGATTCAAAAAGGAATCATGTGATCCCTGATAATCCTCTTGTGACGGTATTAAAATGCGATTTTAATGATCTTAATTCAATAGAAAATGATACCGGCATTACCTGGGACTGCTTCTTCCACCTTGCCTGGGCAGGAGCATCGGGTCCCGGCAGGAATGATATGTATCTCCAGAACGGGAATGTCAGGATGTCTCTCGATGCTGTGGCTTTGGCTAAGAGGTTCGGCTGTAAAAAGTTTGTCGGTGCCGGATCTCAGGCGGAGTACGGGAGACCGTATATGAGGATTGGAAATGAGACCCAATCAGCCGAAAGCAACGCGACTTTTGATGAAAGATACAGATTGCGTCCCGATACACCTCCTTTCCCCGAGATGGGGTACGGCTATGCCAAGCTATGTGCAGGACAGATGACAAGGGATCATGCGCATCAGTTAGGCTTAGAGCACAACTGGCTGCGAGTATTAAGCGTATTCGGTCCTTTTGACGGGGACTCAATACTTATGCAGGCGGTAAGGGGTTTTAAGGATGGTATATCCCCTGATTTTACCTGGGGAGAGCAGATATGGGATTTCGTATACAGTAAGGATGCTGCGTTAGCCTTTTATGATGTGGCTGAAAAGGGTATAGACGGGAAGACATATGTTCTCGGGAGCGGTGAAGAAAGGCCGCTTGCGGAGTACCTGGGGATAGCACGGGATATCATATGTCCCGGTCTAAAGTTAAATCTCGGAGCCCGTCCTTATGGGGAAAACCAGGTGAGCATATGTTTCGGAGTTAAAGAAAGATACCGGATTCGAGTGCAGATATACATTTGAGGACGGTATCAGGGATATGATATAAGAAAAGGATTGCCATATGTATAATGAGCTGATGAGTTTTTACAAAGATAAATCCGTATTTATCACGGGGCATACCGGGTTTAAGGGCTCTTGGATGTGCCGTGCTTTAAAGAAAATGGGAGCTAAGGTGACGGGATATGCTCTTAATCCGCCGACTGTCCCGAGCCTGTACGAAGAGGCCGGGATAGACAGGGATGTAAATTCGGTGATCGGTGATATCAGGGATTATGATGCGCTGAAAAAGGCGTTTTTTGAGGCTGAGCCTGAGATAGTCATCCATATGGCGGCACAGCCCATCGTGCGTGACAGCTATAAGGCGCCCCGATACACTTATGAGACAAATGTGATGGGTACGGTAAATATCCTGGAGTGCGTGAGAGAGTATAATAACGCACATATAAAAGCAGGTGACGGGAAAGCAGTTAAGTCATTCCTTAACGTGACTACCGACAAGGTCTACCTTAACCATGAGTGGGAGCGCGGATACAGGGAGGATGACGAGCTGGACGGATACGATCCGTATTCCAACTCCAAGTCCTGCTCGGAGCTTGTGACACATGCATATAAGAGGAGCTTTTTCGGGGGTATATGTGATGATACAAGTACTACTGCAGAAGCTTCTGCTAATGCTGATGGTCGGGGTGTAAATTACATCCCTGCCATATCTACAGCCCGTGCAGGCAATGTCATAGGCGGCGGTGATTTTGCCAATGACAGGATCATACCTGATTGCGTGAGGGCGGCCGTAAACGGCGATGATATCATTATCCGCAATCCGGCATCCATCAGGCCGTTCCAGCATGTGTTGGAGCCGGTATTTGCATACCTCATGATATGTATGAAGCAATATGAAGACAGGAGCTATGAAGGCTATTACAATGTCGGACCGGATGTGGATGACTGTATCAATGCGGGGCAGATGGCGGACCTGTTTGTGAAGTGCTGGGGAAACGGCATAAAGTGGGTCAATAAGTCGGATAACGGTCCTCACGAGGCGAACTTCCTGCATCTTGACTGTACCAAGCTTAAAGCCACCTTCGGCTGGGCACCTGTCTGGAATGTAGAGATCGCTGTGCAGAAGACGGTGGAATGGTACAAGGCATGGAATAAGGGCGAAAATGTCAGGACGCTGATGACTGCCCAGATTTCTGATTTTATTAAATAACTGTATGTGACAATGGGGATAATACAGACTAAAAGGAGAGGGTAACATACGATGGATAATTCAAATTTTAATGCCAACGGAAGTGGTGAAAACACCGGTTATGATCCGATAGCCAGAAAGCTGCAGGAG
>CACYIR010000198.1 GCA_902774525.1 uncultured Lachnospiraceae bacterium | reverse complement strand
CAAGATCATTTATCCTTTCTATGATCCTTTCCTTATCCTGAGGTCTGAATATGGGCTCTGATACGATGACCAAAACAGGGGTGAAGCTGTAATCATTTGCAAGATATCTTGTAAAGCCTACGGCATTGTTTGCATCGGCTACAACAGCAAATCTCTTCCAGCTTACAACACCTATGGCCTGAGCAAGATAATTGTATACATAGTCCTCTTCCTCGGCTATGACCTTGTCTACCAAAGCCTTATCAAGGCCCAGGGCCTCGGCTACTTTTCTCACAAAAACTGTTGTGTCGGTGGCACCTACAAAAAGTCCGGGGATCCTTAGACTTGGAACGCCGAATTTCTGCTCAAACTTTTCTGAAGGTCCCTTAAATAACCAAGGATTAATGATAATGTTTAATGCTGCAGCTGAACATTTTTTAATCGTCTCGATGCCCTGATGCTTTGTAAAGAAGGTATTTACCTTAAGTCCAAGCTTTGAAAGTACCCTGTCGATCTCCTCTAAAGTTCCGCTCCAGAAAGTATCGTGATAAGGAATGATACCGAAAATATTTACAAGCTTATCATCCTTTTCTACACCCTCTTCTATGACCTGATCTATGAAATTGTTCCATACTATCTCATAGCCGAGAGTACTGTCTCCCGCAAATCCGGGGGTGTCGATCGGATATACAGGAATACCTTTACTTGAAAATTCATTGGTCACACTGACAATATCATCACCGATGATACCGGCTGTACAGCCCGTAAGAACAAAGTATGCATCGGCATCGATGATATCGATGGCACCCTGTATGGTAGTACGAAGCTTATCTGTTCCTCCGAATACAACTTCCTTTTCAAGCATGTTGCTAGAAGGAATGGATACACTTGCAACAAAACATGAATTTTTATGACCTGACTGACCCTGATCCGCAGCCGTAGTCTGCATGCAGCAGCCGGGACCGGAATGATAAACGGGACAAACTCTGTCAAGTGCTCCCAAAACCGAATTGATACCGGCAAGCACACAGCCGCCTTTCGGATTCTCCATTATATCTGACATATCAGTTTCCCCCTTCCGTTATATATTTAAATGCATCTTCTTTGTACCATGAATCCTTATAGGGAAGCTTTACGTGAGCCGCAAGCTTTTTATTAAATCCGGGATTCTGTAACTGTGCGGCTATCTTGTTTCCTAAGAACAATAAGCCATCATAGCCCATGGTGGGACGCTTTCCGTCAAGAACGTGAGTTGTAGGTATGCCAAGTTTTGCTGCCCACTCCGGAACACCGATAAATGCGTCGGGACGAAGCTTATTTACCAGGTTTACCTGCTCAAACGGCTGCATGTTGGCTATATCAACAACAAAGTCCTTATGGATGCCGTTAAGATACTCTATATCTACCTGAGCATCGTCATCGTAAGTAGGTGTTTCAAGACCTACCAGCTCCATGCCGAAATCATCGATAAGAGCCGCAGCGGCAAATGAACGACCGGTACCACCACAGATAAACACTCTTGTACCCTGAAGACGTTCTCTTAATTTCTTTACAAGGGGTTCTATTCTCTCATGTTCCTTTTCAATTATCTTCTCTACCTCTTCTTCCTTTCCCAAAACCTTTGCGATACCGCGGTACCATTTGTCGGTATTTCTGATACCTATGGGCATAACTGTATGAGAATAGGGTATCTGATAATCCTCCCATAGGGTATGCATGAACTCATCCGCAAATACTTTACAGATAGAGGTCGATGCTTCGGCCGCCGGGATCTTCTTTATCTTTTCAAGTGAACTGTAGAAAGGAATGTAATTTACCTTTACACCCAAAAGTGACAGCATTCTTTCCATTTCTTTTTGATCGGCATAACTTACGGTCGTGGGAGCGAAAAGGTTTACAAGACCCTTTTCCTTTTCCACCTTCTGCTTTTTCAAAATGTATTTGTTGATCGAAATAAATGCAGCATCAAAGCCTGATGCACATATCTTGGATTTGAATCCTTCACAGTGAATCGGAACGATAAGCGTATCGGGATATTCGCTCTGAAGACTTGCGCTGATGGCATCGATATCATCGCCTATTATACCTGATGCACAGGAAGCATATATGAAAGCAAGCTTGGGATTGTATCTTTCAACAGCTCTTTTTACTGCTTCACGAAGCTTTGTCTCTCCACCGAACACAACACTCTTCTGGTCTAAGTTTGTAACTATAAGTCTTGGATTTTTAATATTCTTTATACCTCTGTGTGCCTGTCCCACACGATACATATCCACCGCCATGATAGAACACCCTACACATCCCTGCGGAGAATGAGAAATAAATACCGAATCCTCCAAAGACATAAGTGCGGCCATACTGTTTATCTGCTGACACTGAAGACCCTGAG
>CACYIR010000197.1 GCA_902774525.1 uncultured Lachnospiraceae bacterium | reverse complement strand
GATATATGGCTTGATCTGTTTAATAAAGAAGGCGAGCGTTTATGGGCGGTGAATACGGGGATAAAGGTCAAAAACGGCGGCACCTTTATGACGAAGCTCGTGAACCACTATGGTTCTGAAGAGGACGAATCGATCGAAGACAGTATATTGATAGGCATTGAGAGCATTGTTTATAATTACAGGGAAAGTGACGGAGCGCTGATACAGAAGGTACTTCTTCCGGCGGAATGTGAGAGTATATTGCCTTTTAAGGGTATCGCGCTGGCATGCGTAGTATATGATAACGGAGATATTATCCCGGTAAATATACTTACCGGTGATGTATATGATTCGGATGGATTCCGTACCTCAAAATTTGTAATGCAGGCTATGATCGCGGGAGGCAGATACATTATCCGGGCAAAGAACTCACCTGATGTAAATGTGATCGGTTATGTCAGCGCGGCGGATCTGGAGGAACTGCCGGATATGTCCAAAAAGCAGTTAAAATACGGCTGGTGCGATGCAGGAAAGTATTATGTTATGGGAGATGAAACAAAGGGTGAATACTACTTTTATGATAAAGACGGTCAGCTTATATATCAGAATGAAACGGGAGGAGAATTAATTGAATGCAAGGCCTTTTACGGTGATAAAACAATAGCCGTTACAAAGGATACGATCTATATTATAGATCCGCCGGCAAAGAAAACGGATGTAATAAGCGTTTCCGGTCTGGGCTTACCCAATGCAGTCTATGATTATACCATTACAAATAACGGCAGATATCTGGTGTATTATAAATGGTGCGATGTGGGTATTATAGATATGGAAAGTCTCAGTGTGATCTTTTCCTATGAGACAGAGGCTTTTGTGGGAAAAGCAGTTGCATCCGAAGATGCCTCAAAACTTTATATCGCGCAAAAGGCCATAGATTTGTGCGAGATCGATACGGCTACAGGAGAGCGTATGGATTTCATGGGTAAGAGGATGATATTGCAGGCGGGTATATATGATAAGCCTTCTCTGGTAGTCAGTCCGGATGGTATGCTTGTTGCCATGAGCTGTATGGATGGTCAGATCCGTCTTGCCGATACCAAATCAGGAACGGTATACGAAACGATTCATCTTCCCTGTTCAGCCAGAATATATCTGGAGTTTTCACCGGATAGTAAATACCTTATCATGCAGGGTGATGATTATACGGTTAAGGTATGGGGGATTTCGGAAAGGGAATATCTGGGTTATTTCAAGGCAAATCAAGCTATACTCTACAGCATTATAATACCGGGAACGGATCGTATGGCTCTGGTGGATTATTATACGCTTTATCTTCTTGATGCAAGCGAGTATTCACGCATCGCGCAGGTACCTGACGGCGCAATATACATTCCGGACAATGAGAGCCTGATAATGACCAGGAATGAAAATGCATATCGCTGTTACTACAAAAGTGTCGATAAGCTTTTGGAAGAACTGCAAAGACAATATCCGGGAGATTCTCTTACAACTGAAGAGAAGATACAGTACAATATTGATTGATACAGATAGGGGGCGTAAATGAGTTTTAAACTGTCACAGTTGCTGAACTATAAAAATATTGTTATACAGTGCCATGACAATCCTGATGCGGATGCCCTGGCCTGTGGTTATGTCGTTAAATGGTATCTTAAGAAAAAAGGTATAGATGCAAAGCTGATATATGGCGGCCGCAGCATGATACAGAAGAGCAATCTGGTAAAGATGACGGAACTGCTGGAAATAGATATAGAGTATGTTTCCGAATTGGAAAAACCGGAGCTTTTGATCTGTGTGGACTGCCAGTACGGGGAAAGTAACGTAACTCTGTTTGAGGCTGATAATATTGCCGTGATCGATCATCATCAGGTGTCGGGTGAGCTTCCTGCACTTTCGGAAGTGCGCAGCAGTTACGGCTCATGCTCTACCCTGATATATGAGATGTTGAAGGAGGAGCATATAGACATCAATGAGGACCCGAAGATAGCGACGGCTCTGTATTATGGCCTGATGACGGATACGGGTAATTTTGTGGAGATATCCCATCCCTCTGATAAGGATCTGCGCGATAACGCAGGCTTTTCCAATTTTGAGATAACCACTATGCGTAATTCAAATCTCTCCAAAGAGGAACTGCAGATAGCCGGAGATGCGCTTAAGAAAGCGGAATTCAGTGATAAATTCACTTATGGGATAGTAGAGACCAGGCCCTGCGATCCGAATATACTGGGGATAATAAGCGATATGCTGCTGGAAGTGGACGGAGTGGATACCTGCCTGGTCTACAGCGTACAGGATTTTGGAGTAAAGATTTCCGTGCGCAGCTGCATCAAACAGGTCAGAGCCAGTGAGCTGGCGGAATATCTGACAGAAGG
>CACYIR010000196.1 GCA_902774525.1 uncultured Lachnospiraceae bacterium | reverse complement strand
TTTTAGGCAACGGAAGCTCTAAGCTCATGAGCATTGCGGGCCAGATGATTGAGTGGAATCTTACGATCTCTTTTCCTACGAAATGAACATCGCAGGGCCAGAAGCGCTCGAAGTCATTATATCTCTCATTTCCGTAGCCGAGTGCGGTGATGTAGTTGGTAAGGGCATCAAGCCATACATATACTACATGCTTGGGATCAAAGTCTACCGGGATACCCCATGAGAATGAGGTACGTGATACACATAAGTCCTCAAGTCCGGGATTGATAAAGTTGTTGACCATCTCATTTACACGGCTTCTCGGCTCTAAGAAGTCGGTATTAAGGAGCAGGTCCTTGATCTTGTCCTGATACTTTGAAAGTCTGAAGAAATAAGCTTCTTCTTCTGCATCCTTTACTTCACGGCCGCAGTCGGGACATTTGCCGTCCTTAAGCTGGCTCTCCGTCCAGAAGGACTCGCAGGGCACACAGTACTTTCCCTTATATGTGCCCTTATATATATCACCCTTGTCGTACATCTTCTTAAACATCTTCTGTACGGACTCACAGTGGTAATCATCGGTGGTACGGATAAAACGGTCATTTGATATATTCATGAGCTTCCAGAGGTCGAGTACTCCGCCGGGAGCGGTAACTATACGGTCTACGAACTCCTTGGGGGTGATGCCCATCTCTTTAGCCTTGGTCTCGATCTTCTGGCCATGCTCGTCAGTACCTGTAAGGAATATAACATCATACCCGCGCATTCGCTTATATCTTGCCATGACATCGGTAGCAACCGTGCAGTATGTGTGGCCGACATGAAGTCTGTTTGACGGATAATAGATTGGTGTTGTGATGTAAAATGTTTCCTTCATCAATAATTCCTTCTTTCCTGATTTATTCTTGTACCGGATATGTAGAAAGACATTACCTGCATATGACGGCTACAAACTAAAAATATAGCACAAGAACGCATCAAAGTCAAATTGATTTGGTGTTGTAATAAAGGGCGTATTGATATATAATCAAAATTTAGAGGATTACGAAAAGAAGGAGGCATGGTAATGCATAATAAAAGAATAATCACGATGTCCTGTCTGATAATACTGATACTATGTCTTTTTTGTGCCTGCAACGGGAGTAACAAAACCTCTGATGTTACGGACAAACCGGAAATAAGCCAGTCTGCAGGGTCTGATGAAACACTGACAGGGTTACCGACCGGGAGCCCGACAGAGATCCCGACTGAAACACCGACGGAGATACCTACGGAGATACCTACAGAGATACCTACAGAGATATCTACAGAGATACCTACAGAGATACCTACTCTCATTCCGGTTCAGGATATCAAATACGATACACCGGAAAATCTGGCTAAAAACAGGGACCTTCACAGTAAGCTTAAAAGCTTTACGGAATATTCAAAGGTCGGGACCGGAAAAAATATAAATGAAAAAGTTTCGGAGGATATAAAATACGGCATATACAGATCAAATCCGACTATAGTGACGGATATATTGCCGTCAGAGGATAAAAATATTGAGATCAGACATGTGTACGGACTAAAGGATGAGACCGTAACAAAAAAGATAAATGACCGTATAGATGAAGTGGTAGGGATATTTCTTGATCCGTATTATTATACATACAGGGCCGGTGTCATCACGTTTATGAAAGAACACGGATCTGGAACCCGATATGTAAGTGTATATGATGAGTTTAACAGGAATCACCTGATCTCTTTCAGGATATGTTTTACAACAAGATGGGAATGGGAAGTAAAAGTTGATGCGAAGGATGTTCCTGACTATGACGGCGGAGGTATGGTAGGTACCTGGGATTTCGAACATTATCTGTACGAACTGAGCCGTAAGATCCGGCAGGATACCGGTGGTATCAGATATAAAGAATTAGGTGCATTTGATTCTTTAGGTTATTTCCCGGAGGATAAAACTTTCAGATACAATGTCACCGCTTATACCTATGAAGAAAAAGGGCTCACTTTCAATCTGGAGACGGGAGAGGAGCTCAGACTCTCGGACTTTTTTGAGGAAGGTGAGGATTATTTAAAAATCCTCTCGGATGCGAATTATGAGCAAAGCGTAAGATATAATTACAGGGTACATGATGGCGGAGATTATGAAGAATTCAGAAGAAATTACGGTTCGGATGATCATTGGTGGGCTGATTATTATGAAGAATACAGGGAATATGATGCCGGAGAGCTATATAAGGGTATAAATCCCGATCAGGAGTATTATCTGTCAGGCTGGGGATACATATTTCTGATAAATGATGAGTTATACGGGAGTAATACATATCTGTCGCCAAGCCTGCCGATTGGAAGTATGGTTGCTTTTTCAGATATATTTGAAAAAGAGGAAATGAAGGATGCATTTGCACTTGA
>CACYIR010000195.1 GCA_902774525.1 uncultured Lachnospiraceae bacterium | reverse complement strand
GCATCTTTTCTATCTATAAGGATATCACAATTCCTTAATTTTTCCATCTCATTTCTGTCATCCATGTCTTTAAATTTCAGGATGACCATGTTTTTAAAGAACTTCACTCCTGCGATCTCACGCTCGAGAAGCTCTTTTTTAGTATCTATATATACGGTTTTTAAGTCCAAAAACCTTTTTGCATCATCAGTGGTGGGGAATACGTTTACCTCACCGTGTACTCCGTGGGGAGAAGTGATGACTCCCACTCTAAGCATATCGTCTGCCATATACTATCCTCTTTAACCTAAAACTCCTTCTGTTTACACCTCATCCGCCCCTTCGGGGCACCTTCCCTTCGCCAGGGATACATTTAATCCTGCATGACAAAAATCCCCCCTGCATACAGGGGGGATCGGGATTAAACAATATCTACTACAACTTTTCGGTCATCCTTTGCGGCAGCGGCAGCACGTACCACTGTACGAATGGATTTCGCGATACGTCCCTGCTTTCCAATGACCTTACCCATATCTTCAGGTGCAACCTTAAGCTCGACAGTGATCTGCTCATCTGTCTCTGTTTCGGTAACTTCCACCTGGTCAGGATGATCAACAAGTGATGTAGCTATGATTCGAACTAATTCCTTCACTCTCAATCACCTCGACTTTTATTTTACGATGCCGGCTTTTTTGAAAAGCTTACCAACGATATCGGTCGGCTGTGCGCCATTGCTTAACCACTGCTTAGCTGCTTCCTCATCAATCTTGATGGCTGCAGGCTCCTGGTTAGGATCGTAGGTTCCGAGCTCAGCTATGAACTTACCATCTCTGGGTGATCTCTCATCTGCTACGATAACACGGTAAAAAGGTGTCTTCTTAGCACCCATTCTTCTTAATCTGATCTTTACTGCCATTTTATATTCACCTCCTGTTATAATATTTATATCTACTCAGAATCCATATACTTTTCCGATTCCGGATAGTTTACTTAGAATAATTTGTTCTTGCCGAAGAAAGGCATCTTAAATCCTTTCTTGCCGGGCTTCATGGCACCGGAGAACTGCTTCATGACCTTCTTGGTCTCATTGAACTGCTTGATGAATCTGTTCACATCGGCTATATCCACACCGCTTCCTTTTGCAATCCTGTTCTTACGGGAAGGATTGAGCAGATCGGGATTGGCACGCTCTGCCTTGGTCATGGAACCTATGATTGTCTCAGCCTGCTTTAAAGCAGCCTCTCCGCCGCTCATGTCTGCATCCTGGACCTTGCCCATATTCATGCCCATGCCGGGAAGCATCTCCATTATCTTTCCAAGACCGCCCATCTTCTTCATGGAAGCTATCTGGTCTAAATAATCGTTAAAATCAAACTCTGCTTTTCTGAGCTTCTTCTCTAATTCCTTGGTCTTTTCCTCATCGAACTGTGCCTCAGCCTTATCGATAAGTGTCAGGATATCACCCATACCGAGGATACGTGAAGCCATTCTGTCGGGATAGAACTGCTCGACATCGGTAAGCTTCTCACCGGTACCGATATAAAGGATGGGCTTGCCTGTAACATGCTTGATTGAAAGAGCGGCACCGCCACGGGTATCGCCGTCAAGCTTTGTAAGGATAACACCTGTGATCTCAAGCTTGGAGTTGAATGTCTCGGCTACATTTACAGCATCCTGACCGGTCATGGCATCTACGGTAAGTACCGTATGGTCGATATTGACCTCTTCCTTGACTCTGATCAGCTCTTCCATCATCTCTTCATCAATATGAAGACGGCCGGCTGTATCTATGATCACTACGTTCTCGTTGTTACTCTTGGCATGCTCTAAAGCAGCCTTTACGATATTGACAGGTGCATGTGATGTACCCATCTCGAAGAAATCCACACCGACCTTGCCTGCATTGATCCTTAACTGGTCTATAGCCGCGGGTCTGTAGATATCGCAGGCTACAAGCAGGGGCTTTCTGCCCTTGGATTTAAACTTACCGGCAAGCTTTGCTGCCATGGTAGTTTTACCGGCACCCTGAAGACCGCACATCATGATCGTGGTGATCTCATTACCGGGCTTAAGCTCTATCTCTGTGGTCTCACTGCCCATAAGAGCGGTAAGTTCTTCGTTAACTATCTTTATTACCATCTGTCCCGGAGTCAGTGAATTAAGTACATCCTGACCAACGGCACGTTCGGTAACCGTATTTATAAAACTTTTTACTACCTTGAAGCTAACATCGGCCTCTAAGAGCGCCATCTTAACTTCACGTATGGCTGTCTTTACATCCGCCACAGAAAGTCTGCCCTTTCCTCTGAGGCTCTTAAAGACATTTTGCAATTTTTGACTTAAAGACTCAAATGCCATCTATATTCCCTTCTGTAAGAAAATGTCACTTCAGATATCCGAAATAACGGATGTAAGTATGTCAGATAC
>CACYIR010000194.1 GCA_902774525.1 uncultured Lachnospiraceae bacterium | reverse complement strand
TTTCAAGGTTCTCTGCGCAGCAGAAGAGATCATCGCCATTGCAGAAGGCAAGAAGAAGCTCGGTGAAGAGGTTAATGCAGGTAATGCTTACGTATCACGCGATGTTGATAAGGTAGCTGTATTTGACAGCATCGCTGTTAAGAAGGCAGCAGCTAAGAAGGCTCCCGCTAAGAAAGCTGAGAAAAAAGAAGCAGCTCCCAAGGCTGAGAAGAAAGTAGCAGCACCTAAGGCAGAGAAGAAGGCAGCACCTAAGGCTGAAAAGAAGGAAGCAGCACCTAAGGCAGAGAAGAAGGCAGCAGCTCCCAAGGCAGAGAAGAAGGCAGCAGCTCCCAAGGCAGAAAAGAAAGCAGCAGCTCCTAAGGCAGAGAAGAAAGCAGCAGCTCCCAAGGCAGCTAAAAAGGTTATGACCGAAGCTGAGAAGAAGGCTGAGGAAGAGATCAAGAAGGCAGCTACAAAGATTGCTTCACTTGCTACACCTAAGAAGAAATGAGACTTGAAAGTCTGATTTGACAGTTTTGATTTTTACAGGCAGGAGATTACTCCTGCCTGTTTTTTTGACACTTTTTTTATATGGGATGACGTTAGACTTGACGGAAACTGCTATAAGTGTTAAAATCCTTTAGTAGATTTTTAAATGATGGAAGGGAATGCCCATGAACGAAGAATTTAAGGAAATAGCTGAGAGAATAGCAGGACTTAGAGATGCATGCGGTTACACACAGGAGGAGTTTGCAAAGGAACTCGGAATTGATCTTGAAGTATACAAGGGTTACGAGCAGACCGGAGCTGATGTGCCCATCAGTACGATATATCAGATATCAAAATTATGCAAGGTTGACTTCTCCGAGATACTTACCGGTGAGTCGGCCAAGCTTGACACATATCAGGTAGTAAGAAAAGGTAAGGGTCAGGTTATTGACAGAATACCCGGTTACTATTTTAAGGATCTTGCATACAGATTTACCAAGAAGATCATGCAGCCTTTGCTTGTAACCATCGACCCTTCGGATAAGCCTGTTGACCTTGTAACCCATAAGGGTGAAGAGTTCAATCTCTGCTTAAAGGGCAGGCTGATAGTTGTTATCGGTACTAAGGACATAGTCCTTGAAGAAGGCGACAGCATATATTTTAATCCGGGCATACCGCACGGTCAGCGCTGCGGAGGCGATGAGCCTGCGACTTTCCTTACGATGATCACAGAGGTGTGAGAGCCCTGAGAGCATTATGGTCTTAGGGCGACTATGTGAAGCATAATAAGGAATAAGCAGGAGGATTATCATGTTAGAGAAATTTCTGCCTCGTATAGATTTTGATTCATACGAGGATTTTAAGGCAAATTATAAAGTAAATGTTCCGGAGGATTTTAACTTCGGATTTGATATCGTAGACGGATGGGCTAAGGAAAAGCCCGAAAACAGAGCGCTCGTATGGTGTGATGACAACGGTGAGGAGAAAACTTTTACCTTTGCCGATATGAGCAGATTATCAAATCAGGCAGCCAACTATTTTAAAACACTCGGTCTTCATAAGGGCTCGGTTGTAATGATGATCTTAAGACGCCGTTATGAGTACTGGATATGTGCTACCGCACTTATCAAGCTCGGTGTTATCATCATACCGGGCACACTGCAGCTTACCACGCATGACCTTGTATACAGGGCTAAGGCTGCAAATATCGAGATGTTCATCGGTATCAACGACGACTTCGTAGTAGAGCAGATAGAGAATACCGTAAAAGAAGTACCCGAAGTAAAGAATATCATGCTTGTAGACGGGCACAGAGACGGCTGGCTTAACCTGCATGACGGTATGGAAGGTCAGAGCGAAGAGCTTGAACGTCCGACAGGTGCTGAAAGAACTCATAACCATGACATAATGCAGATATATTTTACTTCCGGTACCACAGGTATGCCCAAGATGGTATGTCACAATTACATGCATCCCTTAGGACATATAGTTACCGCCAAGTACTGGCAGTGCGTAAGGGAAAACATGCTCCATATGAGCGTATCCGATTCAGGCTGGGCTAAGTTCGGATGGGGAAAGATATACGGACAGTGGATATGCGGAGCTACCGTATTCTGCTACGATATGCTTAAGTTCCATCCGGATAAACTCTTAGGAGTACTGCAGAAATATAAGGTTACCACTTTCTGTGCACCCCCTACCATGTACAGATTCATGCTCCAGGAAGATGTAGCTGCATATGATCTTTCCAGCGTACAGCGTTGGTGTACTGCAGGTGAACCTCTTAATCCCGAAGTAGTAAAGAAGTGGAAGGGATTTACCGGATATACCATAGCAGAAGGCTTCGGACAGACCGAAAGTACAGTACTTTTAGCCAACTTCCCCTGGTATGAGCCCAAGCCCGGTTCGATGGGCAAGCCCTCACCTATTTATAACATCAAGCTGTTAAACAGTGAAGGAAACGAAGCTGAAGACGGTGAGGAAGG
>CACYIR010000193.1 GCA_902774525.1 uncultured Lachnospiraceae bacterium | reverse complement strand
TCGCATTTTGCTCCGTCGGATACGAAGATCTCATCGGCAGTAATGTCGCATCCTCTTGCCTTATAGTCATTTTCCGCTATCGCGTTCCTTAAAAAATCATATCCAAGATCCGGAGCATAACCCCTGAAGGTCTCTTCATTTCCCATTTCATCGACTGCTTTATGCAGAGCATCCGTGATAGTCGGTGTAAGGGGCCTGGTCACATCTCCGATACCAAGCCTGTACATCTTCTTATCCGGATGTTCAGCCTGGTATTTCTTTACTTTTTGAGCAATATTGAAGAACAAGTATGAATCCTTTAATTCTCCGTAATGTTTGTTGGGTATTGACATAATTATTATCCTTCTTTCTATTTTTATACTTCATTTATAACGTGGTGTCTGGCCGGGTGACCATACTACCAATATGGGATAAAACCATAAGCGAGCAGTTGGATATGCTCCGTTCATAGACGCTTTGAAGCAAGGCAAAAATCATTTATCCAAAATGATTTTTGAGCGTAGCACAAGTACGTCCGGCATCAGGCGGACGTACGATTGCAAGCGTCCGAAGCGGAAATGCGTATAGGGACGTGTAGCATATCCCTGCAAGCGGTGACGGGTTTTAGACCATGTTGATAGTATGGCTACCCGGCACCCACAAGTTTTACTCCGCATCAATGGTTGAGATACCCATAGTTATTTCTTCCAGTACATCCAACAGCACTCTCACGGTATCAAGCGATGTAAGCATCGTAATGCCGTTCATGGAAGCAGTCTTACGGATGGCTACGCCGTCCACATAATGGATGCCGGAAAGCACCGCACGAGTACAGATTACATAGCTGACGTATCCTGCACGCAGTGAATCAAGGATCTCCTCACTGCCCTCGGAAAGCTTTCTTCTGAGCTTGGTACGGATACCGTGTTCCTTAAGGAATACCTGCGTACCTATGGTAGCCTCGATATTGAAGCCCATGTCGTAGAAACGCTTAACTAAAGGAAGCGCCTCCTCCTTATCCTCATCGGCCAAGGTAACTACTACTGTACCGTAGTTCTGCAGCTTCATACCGGAAGCTATCATAGCTTTGTACATGGCACGGTGCAGCTTCTTGTCATATCCTATGGCCTCGCCGGTGGACTTCATCTCGGGTGAAAGGTAAGCATCCATTCCGTTCAGTTTCGAGAACGAGAATGCGGGAACCTTTACGTAGTATCTTTCCTTTTCCTTAGGATATATCTCAGTTAAGCCCTGGTCCTTAAGTGACTTTCCGAGTATTACACGTGTAGCTATATCCGCTAACGAATACCCCGTAGCCTTTGAAAGGAACGGAACCGTTCTGGACGAACGGGGATTAACCTCGATAATGTAAACATTTTCTTCAGGATCAACTATAAACTGGATATTGAAAAGTCCTATGATACCTATGCCCATACCGAGCTTATAGGTGTAATCAAGGATGATATCCTTTACCTTCTGTGAGATACTGAACGGAGGATAAACACTGATCGAGTCGCCGGAATGCACACCGGTACGCTCTACAAGCTCCATGATGCCGGGTACGAATACGTCCTTGCCGTCACATACCGCATCAACCTCTACTTCCTTACCTCTGATGTATTTATCAACCAGTACCGGCTTATCTTCATCTATCTCAACCGCAGTCTTTAAGTACGAACGGAGTGCCTCCTCCTTTGCAACTATCTGCATAGCCCTGCCGCCGAGTACGAAGCTCGGACGTACAAGTACGGGGAAGCCTATCTCCTTTGCTGCCTCTACACCTGCTTCTATGCTGGTAACTGCCATTCCCTTAGGTCTGGGGATATTGAGCTCATACAAAAGCTTTTCAAACAGATCCCTGTCTTCTGCACGGTCGATAGCATCATCGTCGGTACCGATGAGCGTTACGCCGTAACCTTTAAGAGAATCCGCAAGGTTTATGGCTGTCTGGCCGCCAAGTGTGGCAATAACTCCCACAGGTTTTTCAAGGTCTATGATATTCATAACATCCTCGGTACAGAGCGGCTCAAAATACAGTTTGTCCGAACAGGTATAGTCAGTAGAAACCGTCTCGGGATTATTGTTAATGATGATAGCTTCATAACCCGAAGCCTTTATGGTCTTTACCGCATGTACGGTAGAATAATCAAACTCCACACCCTGACCGATACGTATAGGTCCCGAGCCGAGTACTATTATCTTCTCCTTGTCGGATACTATCGACTCGTTTTCGTCCTCATAGGTCGAATAGAAGTAAGGGATATAGCTCTCAAACTCCGATGCACAGCTGTCGATCATCTTGTATACAGGGACAATACCGAAATCTTTTCTTAAGTCCCTGATCACCTTTTCCGTGGTACCGGTAATGATTGCGATCTCTTTATCCGAGAATCCGAACTTCTTGGCTTCTTCTAAGACTTTCAGGCATTCGTCCATATCATCAGGCTTTCCTGTTACGGATGCCGGTGCGATACT
>CACYIR010000192.1 GCA_902774525.1 uncultured Lachnospiraceae bacterium | reverse complement strand
TTCCGTCTTCTGAGAGCACGCCGCGTTTTAAGTCCTTGGGCAGCATTCCGTCTTCGTCTGCCTCGAAGTCTTCTTTCCACAGCGGGCTTTCGTAGTACTCGGCGAGTTTCCGGATCTCGGGCTGGTAGGCTCTGAGTGCTGTGGGGTTTTCTTTTGCGCCGTTCAGCAGGTCGAGTGCGGTGTCGTATATCTTTTCCATGCTCTCGATGCGGGCTACACGCTCGTCAGTAGCCACTTCCGAGTAGGTCTCGTTTATGTATTCTTCTGTCTTATCCATTACGCTGACGAGGACCTTGATATCGTGCAATACGTCTCCGCTCTCTAAGGAATGATTGCAGCCGGGATATGTGTACAGTGCTACTTTCTTTTTGTCAGCCGATTTCTTTATTTTTTCATATTCCGACCACGGGTCATTATCCCCTATGAATGCCGGTATGTTTTCCTTGGCATATGTAAATGTGGCTTCTAACGGTGTGTACCATATCTGCTTTGCATTTATATCATGGTCTGCAGCGTACTTTGCGAGCAGTACGCAGCCTATGCTTTTCCCGATGAACAATATGTCGTCATACCCGGTCAAGGATCGCCCTGTATTTTCTGTATATCATGGTATTCCACGCTGATCACGTTGTATCCGGCTGCTTTTGCAAGTTTTCCTGCATAGTACAGCAGCGGTTTATCTTTTGTGTACCCTATCCCGGGAAATATTACGGCGAGTTTGTTCTGCATATTTTTTCCTCCATAAATATCAGTTTAGTACTTCGAAGTTATTTATATTGGACATTATGATATGAGCCCCTTGCTTTTATTTTCTTGCCTTCAAGGGTATCGTTGATATTTACCAGATCCTCTACATATCTCTGCAGACAGTACGGACAGCATTTCGATGATCTTACGACATCATGACGCACATTTTCATAAGTTTGGGTTGTACCGTACTCGTGTATCGCTTCTTCTTTTTTATAGTGATTATTCCATTCTGTTTCCTTGGTATGTTTATATTTTTGATCTACCGAGGCGATCACAGTGGCGTCAGCATAGTATGTATCGGCTACCTTGAATTCCCAGTTCATGTATGCGATGACATGGCATGTGTAACATCTGATGACGCTGCTTCCCACCTTAAAGCATCCCCATATATTGGCCACCACGATGATACCTGCACATATTGCGAGATCTACAGTAACGGGCATATCATCCCATACTTTTGAAAGTACCATTGATGCTCCGAAGTATACTGCGATGAGTACCAGTGATATACCAAAAGTCGAAAAAAATACGCCGGCTTTATTAAATTCCGCATGCGGGAAGCTCTGTTTCGGGAGGTCTATCGGTTCTTTTTCTTTCCTGCGTTTTCCGGTTATGTACTTTACACGCAGTACGAATACCGCTGCTGTGACAGCTGCGAATACGACAGTCGCCAGTATTGTCTTAATGTCAAATAAGGCACTTAAGAAGCTTGTGGTCGAGTCCGGATTTAACACTCTTTTGGCGAAGTATTTATACTTGTCGTTCGCACTGTTCCACGAGAAGAACCCCGCTGCCAGAAAGAAGCATAAGACATCAAGTATCCTTGGAAGTAAGAGGATCTGTATGCACTTCGATGTCAGTTTTTCCGGATCATCCGCTCCGGGCACTTCATATGTTTTCCTATGCTCATGCGTCAGTGTAAGCCCCAGCACTTCCTGATTGTCTATTACAGGATTAGTATTATTGTTATTGCTATTATTATTGTTGTTATTATTGAGAAAATTAAAGTCCATTACATCCCCTCCGTATTTTACACCCTAGGTTCTATTATACTTATCTTAGTGTTTTTTTCAAGGGATTTTACGGAATGAAAAAACTCCGGTACTTCTCGTACCGGAGCGGTAAAATCGAATTTTATAATCAATTCGAAGCGAGTTTAAACCCTAAAGCCTCAGCTTGATCAAGGAATTCCTCTACGGTAATTTGCATCTTCGAAGCGGCTTTTTCCACTGTCATATCGCCGTCATTAACAAGATCTGCTAGTGTTTCTATTTTACCTTCTATTTTACCTTCTGTTTTGCCTTCTTCTCTTCCATCTTCTATTAGATCAGTTATTGCTTTACACATATCAAGATCATCTCCTTTATTATCTTTATTCGTTTGAATATACGCTTTTAGTTCTTTTGATGTGACCATCTCAGTAACAACTTCTATGCTCTCACGGTCAAAAAACTTCTGGGCATCAATGTATTCCTTATGCAAAATCCGCTTTTCTGCGATGTGGCAAATATATATGAGCCTGCCCGACTTGAGAAAAAATGTGACAGGAGAACCGTCCCCTGTCACATACCCTGTCACACAAAACTAATCTCTTCTGAAAAGGTCTCTGGTGTAGACCTTAGCTTCTACGTCATCGAGTATCGCGTCGTATCTGTTAGCTATGATCGCATTACATGATGACTTGAACTTCTCTATATCGTTTACTACCAGGCTGCCGAAGAATGTGGTGCCGTCCTCAAGAGTAGGTTCGAAGATGATGACCTTAGCTCCCTTAGCCTTGATACGCTTCATAACGCCCTGGATACTGCTCTGGCGGAAGTTATCACTGTTGCTCTTCATCGTAAGCCTGTATACACCTATCACGATCTCTTTTTCCTTCTCGGAGTTCCATGTAGCGTTTGCACTGTAATATCCCGCAAGCTCCAGTACTCTGTCTGCTATAAAGTCCTTACGTGTCCTGTTGGACTCTACGATGGCTGACATCATGTTCTGAGGTACATCCTCGTAGTTGGCCAGGAGCTGCTTGGTATCCTTGGGCAGGCAGTATCCGCCGTATCCGAAGGAAGGATTGTTGTAGAAGTCACCGATTCTGGGATCCAAGCTTACACCTATGTATCGAGCTCGTTGAAGAATGATACACGGAGTGCGAGGTATGTATTTGCAAAAAGCTTTACAGCCTCTGCTTCGGTGGTACCCATCTTAAGTACCGGGATATCCTCTTTTAATGCGCCTTCCTTAAGAAGTCCGGCAAATATATCTGCTGCTTCCGATGTAGCCTCGTCACATCCTACTATGATCCTGGAAGGATAGAGGTTATCATACAGAGCCTTTGACTCGCGTAAGAACTCGGGGCTGAACATGATGTTTTCCGCACCGAATCTTTCCTTTACCGACTTTGTATAGCCTACGGGGATGGTCGACTTGATGATCATGGTAGGTTTTTCTGCTCTATCGGCTGTACATTCAAGTACAAGCTTTATTACTGACTCTACAGCACTGCAGTCAAAAAAGTTCTTATGAGGATCGTAATTGGTGGGTGCTGCGATGATGATAAAATCTGCTTCTTTGTAAGCTGATGCACCGTCCACAGTAGCTTTTAAGTTGAGTGTCCTTGTTCCGGCCTTTGCTTCTGCCAGGTATTTCTCGATATAATCATCCTGTATGGGAGATATATAGTTGTTAAGCTTCTCCACCTTTTCAGGGATGATATCCACTGCTGTTACGTCATTGTTCTGTGCGAGTAAGACTGCAAGTGACAATCCTACGTATCCTGTTCCTGCTACTGCTATTTTCTTCATTTTCCTTTTTCCACCGCTCCTTACGCGGTGTTGTTACTCCTTTTGTTTTCTTTATCTTTATCCCTTA
>CACYIR010000191.1 GCA_902774525.1 uncultured Lachnospiraceae bacterium | reverse complement strand
AACATATAGAAGCGGCTGTCGTATATACCTGTTATCTTGTTCTCCGACAGTATCTTCTCCAGTTCGGAGTTAAATACGCCCGCACCGACATATCCGGTGACGTCACCGTTCTCATCAAATGTTACGGGTGAATACATCGATAAGCACAGCTTACCGGTACCGGGGGAAACGATGATGCCTGCATTATATACTCCGCCGACACCTGCTGCCTTCATGGCATCCATGAGCTCCTGCCTTTTAGCCGCATCGCTCCTAAATACTTTTCCGATCACGGGAGGCACGCTGTATGCGATGGCTCTGGTCTCCTGGTTGCCTATGTAGAGTCCTTCCCAGTTGCTTAAGTGACTGTAGTAATCAAGTACATAAGCCTGTGCATCGGCAAATGTACTGTAATTCTTTCCGAAATATGCGGCAGTATTCTCACCCTCTGCATTGAACATGGGCAGGGGTCTTTCAGTACCGTCCTTTTTAAATTGATAATATCCTTTTGATTTAAAGTCTTTAAGATCTTCTTCGATAAGGTCGCTTACCAGTTTGTTTTTGGAAAACAATACAAGCTTCTGCTCGGAGTCTGCGACGAATTTCTCTATAGAGCTTTCCTGTGCGCTAAGGTAAGTGGACATATTGTCATTTATCTTGTCTTTCAGCATCTCGTTGGAATTATATGCTGCAAGCAGGCACAGAAGTATGATGCCTATGGCACTTGATATGGCTACTATAGATATGATGACTGTTCTCATTTTAAGGTTTCGAATTCTCATAACAAGCCTTCTTTCTTTAAGATATTCTCATTCTTTTTAAAAGCAAAACCTTATAATATCTTCACACTCTGCGGTTCCATGCCATGATGGCATCAAACTGGGACTTCTGCTCATCCGTGGATGCGCCGCATCCCGAACATTTCGCATGATACAGCGTATGCATTCCGTCCGATACATCGATCCTGTCAATGATCTTTATGTCCTCGCCCCCACAGAAAGGACATTTAAGTAAACCCTTCTCCATATTTGCCTCCTTTAAGATCCATCGCTAAAGCTCAGGATGACAGTAAATTTAACGCTTAGATAACTCCTCTACGATATCTTCCCAGTCTACGTTGCACTCTACCATGAGTACTGTCAGATGGTAGAGATAATCCGCTATCTCGTATTTTAATTCCTCGGCGTTGGGATTCTTGGCTGCTATGACTATCTCGGTAGCCTCCTCACCGCACTTCTTAAGTATCTTGTCGATACCCTTATCAAAAAGATAATTGGTGTATGAACCTTCCTTGGGATTCTTCTTTCTGTCCACTACCACATCGTACAGACCTTTGAGTACTGCATATGCGTTCTTCTCGTCATACTCGTGCTTCAGCATCTCGTTAAAGAAGCATGAGCGGTTGCCTGTATGGCATGCTGCACCGATCTGCTCTACCTTTGCAAGCAGTGTATCGTTATCGCAGTCGGCGATGAGCTCTTTTACATACTGGAAATGTCCGGATGTGCCGCCCTTGATCCAGAGCTCCTGACGTGACCTTGAGAAGTATGTCATGACACCGGTCTCAACGGTCTTGTTAAATGCTTCCTCATTCATGTATGCGAGCATCAGTACTTCGTTGTTCCTGTAGTCCTGTACTATGACGGGTACCATACCGTCGCTGTTCTTCTTAAGGTCGGAGAACTTAAGCTTACTGTCGAAGGTATTTACATCTATACCGTCTTCCTTGAGGTTACGCTTTACCTGCATGATGCCTGTGCCGGCCTGTACGCTCGGTCCGTCGGTAAAAGGTGTCTCAGAAGGAAGTGCTTTTGCTGCATAATAGCTGGTAGCTACACCTGATACGTTATCTAATGAAATAAGTGAAAGTATATCATTTCTGATCAGGCTGTCCCTGATGATCACGGGTACCTTCATGCCCGATATGGTCTTCTTAAGCTTTTCTGATATCACCACATGTTTGAAAAGGAGTGCTCCGTAATACTCTGAACCGAATATATCGCTGTCCCCGAATACGTCTGTCGATGTCTCGGGATCCATATTTACTTCTATGATAATGCTGTCCTTACCGAAACGCTGTGCACCCTGCTTGATAAGGTCGGTCCCCTGTATATCCCTGTACTGGAGTACTACGCTTTTTGCACCTGTATAGAATGCTTTCTTGATATCTTCAAAACGCTTTACCCTGGTACCTATCATGACGGGGATATCCACACGTCTTACGACTTCCTTTACTATAGCTAAGAGGTTCTCGATCTCTGCTGCAGATTCTGCAGCGCTGTATATAAACAGCTCGTCGGCTCCGTTGTTCTCATACTCCCTTGAGCTGTTCACACAGCTTTCCATGGTCTCGTTTTCGCAATTGATGTAGGTGATAATTTTTTTCATTTTTAGTCCGCCTGTATTTTGTATTATTATTTAATTATTCTTCATTTAACTTGCTGCCGTACTTAGCAAGAACTCTTCTTAAGTCGATCCT
>CACYIR010000190.1 GCA_902774525.1 uncultured Lachnospiraceae bacterium | reverse complement strand
TCATATCGCCTGCCTCCTTTTATTCGGAAACACCGTTCTGAGGTTTCTATGGCTTCTTGTTTTTAAATATATCATCAAGCTGTCCCATCATGTTCTGGAGGGTTCCGACTACTCTTTCATAATCCATACGCTTTGGACCGATGATGCCGACCTTACCGTAAATACCTTCTTCTATCTCATAGGTTGCGGTGACTACCGAGCAGTCCTTCATGGAATCCACCTTTGTCTCGTCACCTATATAAACCTGAATGCCGCGCTTCTCATCCGGCTTTATATCGCCGCTCTCAACAAACTGTGTAAGCTCCTCTTTGTTTTCCAAAGTGGAAAGTATGTCGCGGGCTTTATTCATATCCGAAAGCTCCGGATATTTTAAGATGTTGGTGGCACCGCTGGTATATACCCTTATGTCGCCTTCCTCCTGGATGGCTGTCGCTATGGCATCAAGTATCTCGGATACCAGCTCCTGATATGCTCCGACCTGGCTCTTAAGCTTCTGTACCAGACCGATGTTTATCTCTTCTATGTCAAGTCCCTGCAGGAAAGTATTAAGTGCAAGGTTAAGCTTTAATACATCTTCCTTTACCAGAGCGACATCCGACCTGAACATCCTGTTCTTTATTATATTGCCCTCAAGGACTATAACTGCAAGCACCTGATATGCATCCACATCCGTCAGCTGGATGAACTTTATCTTTCTGCTGCGGTACTTGGGAGTGGTAACCATGGTAGCGTAATTGGTATTCGCTGCCAGAAGCTTTGCTACCTGCTGAAGGAGGTTTTCCATACGGTCCGCTTTTTCAAGCAGATCATCACGCATGTTGTTGACCTCGTCCACCTTCTCCTGCATCATGGTATCCACATAAAGCCTGTAACCCTTATCTGTAGGGATACGTCCTGCGGAGGTATGGGGCTGTACTATATAGCCGAGTTCTTCAAGATCGGCCATCTCATTTCTTATGGTAGCCGAACTCAAGTTAAGGTCGGTATACTTTGATATGGTTCTTGAACCGACCGGCTCACCCGTCTCGAGATAGTTCTTAATAATAGCCTGAAGTATCTTTAGTTTTCTGTCATCAAGATCCATATCCGTACCCTCTCTTTCATTTATTAGCACTCAACTTTAAAGAGTGCTAACACCTTCCTGCTATAAGATAACACCAATTTATCCCTTTGTCAACTGTTTTTTATAAAATTTCTATTAAATAGACAAAACGTAAAAAACCGGAAAGTCAAGTTAAAGACTTTCCGGTCATACTTATTATTTCATATTTTAATCAGGCAGGCGGTAGAGCTCTATCAATTTCCACTTTTCACCTTTTACATCCCTTATCACAGGCTCCTGCCCCTCTGCCTCTTTAAAGCCCAGAGACTTGTAACATGCATATGCAGGTGCATTGTTTTCAAAAACACCGATCGTCACTTTTTTAGCCTTGAGTATCTTAAATGCATATTGAAGTCCAAGCTCGAGCATTCTTTTTCCGTATCCTTTTCCGCGTTTGCTGTCATCAACTATGACCCATCCGAAACGTACGGTATTATGATCACCGTTTATATATCTTATAATGAAGCTTCCGACTGCACCGTCATTTCCGAAAGCCACCTGCGGATAGAAATTATCGAACTCCTCACAGTCTCCGTTTGCATTATAATATTTTGCATCTATATCTTCGGCACTTACGGGATACTGCCCGAATCTTTCTCCTCCCCATTTCCAGAATATATCCTCATCCTTAAGCCAGGAGGCTATAGCTTCACTGTCTTCCTTTTTATAAGGTCTTAAACGGAGAACCTCCGCGTTTCCTTCCTCCTGTCCTTCAAATACTGTCGTATGAAGGGCATCCATATCTATCCCGGTATCAGTTCCGTAATACATATGATTAAAATATGAAACGATGAGTTCCATATCTTCCTGTATTACGGCATGCCCTTCCTTATGGAAATGTATCGCAAAATTACTTCCAAGTCCTTCATCTTCATATACTTTCAGGGCACGCTTGCAGCACTCCCACATGGAAGGTGCATTCACCCAGTCCTCTCCCGTATAGGAGGCTATCACAAAATAGTATCTGTTCCTGTCACAGCAAAGTATCGGAAGTCCTTCCTGATCAAAGGGTATCTCCGAAGGATCCTTATACTCAAGGAACTTATCATTGATAAGCTGCTCTATCACCACGGTATCACGGGAAAAACGGGACTGGTCTTTACATAACACTATGTCGATATTACCCTTCTCGCAGTCCCTGAGCATACGGTTGAATTCGGGACGGCTGCGGTCAATGCCGCTGTAGCCGTCGTCAACATAGATGTCATATATCTCCCAGTCTCGTTCGTGACAGTAGTCGCGAAGCATGGCTTTCTGGTTCTGTATACTTGCACTTGCATCGTTATCTGACTTATCCTTATCCTCTATGGATAAACGGCAGTATATAGCCACCTTTGGCATTGACCTCACCTCCTTGTTTCAATAGCTTTTTGTTCAGTTTGTTCTCTTCACCTGACGGCTTACGAGCTTCTCTATCTTCTCTGTGACCGCTTTTTTTAAACGCTC
>CACYIR010000189.1 GCA_902774525.1 uncultured Lachnospiraceae bacterium | reverse complement strand
GCAAAAAGAATGATAAGCAGGGCACAGGTTTCGGAAAATCTGTGCCTTGTGGCGTTTGAACAGACTGCAGGGCGCGGCAGACAGGGGAAAAGCTTTTTTTCGCCCGATACGGGACTGTATATGACGGTGGTGCTTCCGGTCGGACGCCCCATAGCATCGCAGGTTACCATGACAGTGAGGACGGCGGCAGCAGTATGCAGTGCCATAGAGGAAGTGACAGGTATATCTGCGGGGATAAAATGGGTAAATGATATATATGTCCGTGGGAAAAAGTGCTGCGGTATCCTGTGCGAAGCCGTAAACGACTACGAAAAGGGTGTCATGCAGTATATGATAGCCGGTATCGGTATAAACATATATACGAAGGAATGGCCTGAGGAGATTAAAAATATAGCGGGAAGCCTGTATGAAGAGGACCCTGACGGAGCCTGTCCGATGAAAAGCAATCTAAGCAGTCAGAATGAAAAGCCGTTACCGGAAACGCCGGATACGGGAACAGTAGCCGGCAGACTCACGGAAAAAATAGCGGAAAATCTAAAAAGCTGGATATTTGATGTTCCGGCAGAGGAGTTCCTGACGTATTATAAATCCCGATCCATAGTGCTCGGAAAAGAGATTGTATTTACCGAAGACGGAGAGAGCCGTACCGGTATAGCAGCGGATATCGATGAAAAAGGAGGGCTGGTTGTCGAAACCGCCCCCCAAAACATAGTTCTTCGAAGTGGAGAAATATCGATAAAACTAAGATGATACAGCTGTAGAATAGTGCTTTTGCCGAAGAATTTAATGCTTAATATACTCTTTAAGCCACTTCTCGGTCTCGTTGTCCAGATACGGCGAGAGTCTGTCATATACCATCCTGTGGTAGTCATCGAGAGCTTTTATCTCATCCGGGGACATATCCTCGAACAGCACCGGTGAAAGATCGATGGGAGCTAAGGTAAGTATCTCAAACCCTAAAAAGTTATCATACTCATTTTCGCATTTCTTAACTGCTGCGATATCATTTTCTATACGTATGCCGTACTCGCCTTCAAGGTAGAAGCCGGGCTCGTCGGACGTTACCATACCTGGTTCTACAGGTGTAGTATTGCCAAAACGCTTACCTATTTTCCAGTTTATATTCTGAGGTCCTTCATGGACATTCAGGAAGAAGCCTATACCATGACCGGTACCATGGTTATAATCCTTATACATCTGCCAGAGAGGACCGCGGGCGAGGATATCAAGGTTTGCCCCTGCGGTACCTGCCGGAAATACGGCGGAAGCAAGATCGAGCATACCCTTAAGCACAGCGGTATAATACTTTTTCATCTCATAAGTTACTTCCCCCATGGCTATGGTCCTTGTGATATCGGTGGTGCCTTTAAGGTATTGTGCGCCAGAATCCACAAGCAGGAAACTCTTTCTTTCCACGGGGATGTCGCTTTCCGCATCCGGTTCATAGTGTACTATGGCACCGTGATATCCGTAGGCAGCTATAGTCTCAAAACTTATATCTTTAAACTCGGGACTTTCCATACGGAATTTAAGGAGCTTATCGGCTACCCCGAGTTCTGTGATCTTCTTACCGGAAGCATCTTTCTTATAATCATCCAGCCACTTTAAAAACTTTACCATGGCTATACCGTCTATAACATTTGCCGAGCGGAGGTTACTCAGCTCCGTTTCATTCTTCTGAGCCTTAAGGATCGTGGAAGGATTGGTATCAAGTACGGGCTCGAAACAGTCGGAAAACGCCTTATACAGTCTGTAATTGACCGTATCCGGGTCGAGAAGTATCTTCTGTTTATCCTTACCGCCGGACTGCTCCTCAAAACGGCACTTACAGTAAGAGTAGATATCGTTATAATCCCTGCACTCCACGCCCATATCATCGAGATATTTCTTTGTATCCGGATTTAGGCAGCTCTTTTGGCAGAACAGTACGGTGTTTTCCTCTGCGATAAAAAGATATGATAAGAATACGGGATTACAGGTCACATCACTTCCGCGCAGGTTTAGAAGCCAGGCGATATCGTCAAGAGAGGAGACGACATGACAGCTGCAGCCTTCCTCACGTATACGGCGTACTACCTCCAGAAGTTTATTCACCGCATTTGCACCGGTATATTCTTCGGGGAATATATAAATATCATTTGCGGGAAGAGCGGGTCTGTCCTCCCAGATGTTCCCGACAAGATCCGGGTCGGATACTATCTCTGCATTGGGGACTTTTTCTTCTATACGTTTAACAAACGAGATATCCATAACCCTGCCGTCAAAGCCGATCTTTGCAGTATCGTCCCCGATACGGTTTTTCAGGTATTCGGAGATGGTGGGTACCCCCTTGTTGCCGGACTTATAAAGCTCGATACCGGTATTTTTCAGCTGGTCTTCAGCCTGGATAAAATATCTGCCGTCAGTCCACAGAATTGCTTCTTTTGCGCTTATGACCAGGGTGCCGGCCGAGCCTGTAAAACCGCTCATATATTCACGGCACTTAAAATAGTCGCTCACGTACTCCGAGCTGTGGAAATCCGAAGTGGGGATGATATAATAATCTATGTCGTTT
>CACYIR010000188.1 GCA_902774525.1 uncultured Lachnospiraceae bacterium | reverse complement strand
CAAAGATCATCCGTATCCTTTCCCCACACGGTAAACGAATAGATGGGGTGCTTTGTACGGCGAAAATCACTTCTTGCCATCGCTATCTTACATAAAGATCCCGTCTTGGCCGGGGTCTTGTAATAGTCGAACGGCGTCCCGCCGCAGAAGCTCCAATTAAATGTAGGGAAGACGAGTGTTCCGTCTTCCCCTATGATATCAATTATTCCGTCGATAAGAATATTAAGGTCCGTCTCATCCTCATGACGCATCAATGTATAGAGCAGTCCCTTCACATCGCTCGTGACATATACCCTGTCGCCTTCTTTTTTACCTAAGATAGCTTTTCCTAAGGGAGAGTCAATGCTTATCATATTGTGGAGGATATCGCCCCTGATGGAGGTCACGAGACGGAACTCATCGGTCTCCTTATCTTCTTCGAAGTAAAGCTGTACGGTATTATTGATACCTACCTCATCATCTTCGGAGCTGTCATCGACTATCTCTGCGTTACGGATCATCCTCTCTAAGTAACGGATCCTGCTCTCGTTCTGATTCTTGTCCTTTTTTGCGGCATGGTATTCGAAGTTCTCGCTTAAGTCTCCGTGGGCTCTTGCTTCCTTTACAGCCTCTATCGCTTCCTTACGTACGACAAGTTTTCTGTATTCGATTTCCTCTTCTATTTTCTTGATATCGCTTTTGGTAAGTTCGTTATTCATATTAACAACTCCCGTTAGTCTTGTTTTGCCGGTTCGTTTTCGTATCTGTAATGTTCTACCCAATGCATATCGGGCGGAGTTTTAAGTGCTGCTTTTGCGTAGATCTTATCTTTATGGACAAATCTGAATCTGTCGGGATCGGTCTCGGGATCGATGGGATTGTCCCATGCTCTTGAATCAGCGGAGGCATTGCGGTTATCTCCTAAGCAGAAATAACAATCCTCAGGCACATAGTAAGGACCGAAGCTGCCTGTGGGCTTAGCCTTTAAGTAAGGCTCATCGAGAGGTGTCTCGGAATCATTGATATATACCTTTCCCTCTATTATCTCCACCTTTTCTCCGGGGAGGCCTATGATCCTCTTGACATATACCTCGCCGTTCTTGTGGTACTGCTCTGTCGTATCTCCCAAGGCCCTGTCCTTTTTATAGGTGAGCTCCGGATCTATCTCGTACAGCTCCTTATAACTCAAGGGATACTCGAAGAAAATGACGTCACCCCTCTGGGGATCTGAAAAGAGGTATGCAAGCCTGTTGCCTATCACGTGGTCGTCCTTTTTCAGGGCCGGCATCATGGAACCGGATACGATCTCGGCCTTCATGATGATGACCTCGGTGATTACCAGTGCCAGCACAAACGCTATCACTATTATGGCTGCCCAGCTTATGAGCTCCTTTTTCCAGTTAAACGGCTTTTTTTCTTTTTTGCTTTTATCCTTTGATCCGGGATCTTTTGAAGCAATATCTTTGCTGTCTGTTTCTTTTATATTTGTTTCTTCACTCATTGTTTCTTTTTTCAGCCTCATCCGCGCATAAGTCCGGTTACACTTTAGATAAGTCCCTTTCATTTTCTTTTTACGGGTTATATGCATTTTGGGCATATAGCCACTGTATCAGTATACTCCAAGCAGGTTCTTAATTCAAGTTAAATTCCCATAAAAATCACATAAAAAAGTATTATCGGCGTATTCCGACATGGATTTAAACAGATTGTAAGCGTTTTCGGCCTTTTCCTCATCCCCGAAAAGACCGAATACCGAGGGACCACTGCCGCTCATAAGAGCCCCGTCGGCACCGGAGTCAAGCATCTGCTTTTTTATATCTACTATGCAGGGGTGAAGCTTTACGGTCACGTCCTCTAAGACATTTCCGAGGTGGTCACATAAGGTTTTAAGAGAACCCGCCTTCAATGCGTCGATGCAGGCGTCGATATCGGGATGAATGGTATCTTTATTCAGATTAAGGCTTGTATACACCTCTTTTGTGGAGACGCTGACCATTGGCTTTACTATGAGGACCTTCGCTTTAGGCGGGGCAGGCAACGGGGTAAGCACCTCTCCTATGCCTTCCGCAAGGGCTGTGCCGCCCATCAGGCAGTAAGGTACGTCTGCTCCGAGCTTAAGACCAAGTTCCGAAAGCTCTTTGGGTGAAAGATGCGTATCAAACAGGGTGTCCATGGCTTTTAGAGCTGCTGCTGCATTTCCGCTGCCTCCGGCAAGTCCTGCTGCCACGGGGATACGCTTTGTGACGGTGCATCTGATACCGTCTGTGATGCCGTATTTTTCTTTAAAAAGAGATATGGCTTTATATATAAGGTTATTTTGATCGGTAGGAAGATATGGCAGGTTAATGGATAGATGTATCCCGGGCTCGTCGGAAATCTCAAAGTACAAAGTATCGTACAAGGATACCGTCTGCATTATCATCTTCAGCGTGTGGTATCCGTTCGGGAGCACTCCTAAGACATCCAGCCCGAGGTTTATTTTTGCATATGATCTTACGGTTATGTTATTCATGCCGGTCAACCTGCTTTTTCCATGTTTTAACCGTCTGTTCCTTTAGGAATTCAATCAGAACATCCA
>CACYIR010000187.1 GCA_902774525.1 uncultured Lachnospiraceae bacterium | reverse complement strand
TACTCCGAGCTCTGCCATAGCCATACACATAAGTGATACGGAAATCTGCTCTCCTACCGATACCAGCATGTCAAGCTCGCGCTTCGGAGGCTTGGGATTGATGTCCTTAGCTTTTGCGATAAGCTCGTTTGTGGCTTTACCCATTGCCGAAAGAACCACTACAACATCATTGCCTGCTTTGTAATCTTCGATACAGCGATTGGCTACATTGTAGATCCTTTCTTTGTTTGCGACGGAAGAACCGCCAAATTTCTTTACTACTAACATTGTTTTACCTCTATATCTTTCTTTAATAATTTTCAATCATAAACGCGGATCTTACTTAATGCATTAAGCTTTGCGATCTTAGAGTTAAAATCATCCTCGCTCATAGCCTCGGTGATAAATGCAACCTCACCTGACTTTGAAGATGCGCTCTCAGCTGTAACACCAAGAAGCTTTCTGGCTTCCATAGCCTCGTTTTCATTGAGTCTTACATAAAATCTGCCAACACTGCTTCCCTGCTTAGCCATATTGGCCTTTTCCTTTGACCAGATGGTATCTGAAGGAAGTCCGTAATACTTGGCAGCCTCGATGATATCACCCGCTACAGCTCCTGCAGTAGGAAGCTTGCCTGCTCCCTTGCCGTAGAACAGTACATCTCCGGTAGCATTTCCTGTAACAAGGATTCCGTTAAATACATTATTTACATGGTACAGCTGGCAGTTCTCAAATACAAGGAAAGGAGCAACCATAGCCGATACCTTTTCATCATCACGTCTGATGTTTACGAGGAGCTTGATCTTGGCACCGAGTCCCTTAGCTGCAGCAATATCCTCAGCTGTAACCTTTGTGATGCCCTCAGTAGGTATGTCATCACAGTCAACCTGTGCACCTGCTGCGAGAGATGCCAGAATAGCTGCCTTTCTCTGTGCATCGATACCATCGATATCAGCTGCGGGATTTCTCTCTGCATAACCGTTATCCTGTGCTTCCTTTAATGCCACATTGAAATCCAGGCCATCCTCGCCCATACGTGTAAGTATATAGTTTGTGGTACCGTTAACGATACCCTTTATCTCTAAGATATCGTCTCCGACAAGTGAATCACAGAGTGATCTGATGATCGGGATACCGCCGCCGACACTTGCCTCAAAATAGTAATCACAGTTGTTTTTAGCAGCAAGCTCTATAAGTTCTGCACCGTGAGCAGCAACGAGCTCCTTATTTGATGTACATACTGACTTACCACGTGATAAAGCCTTCTTTGTAAACTCAAATGCAGGCTCCATGCCTCCCATAACCTCGGCAATAATCTTTACCTCGGGGTCATCAAGAATGATGTTTACATCATGTACAAGCACCTTTTCCACAGGGTTACCGGGGAAATCCCTCAGATCCAGCACATATTTAACCTCGATGGGCTTGCCTGCACGCTTGGCGATGATCTCGCTGTTCATATTTATTACATCAAATACTCCGGAACCTACTGTACCGAAACCTAATATTGCTATCTTCATATATTTACTGCTCCTGTCATTTTATTCTCTACCCAAGATTTTTAGGGAATTGATACCATGTATCCCCTCTATGGCAGTGATTATCTCATTTACTTCCTTTGTCTCGGGCCTCATCTCCATACCCAGAGTCACTGAAGCAATACCGCCTATCGGAATGCTTTGATGGATGGTAAGGATATTGGCTCTGCACTTTGCGATCTCATTTAAGACATTTGACAGCAGTCCGGGTTCATCATCCAAAAGAAGCATAATGTTTATGGTCTTGCCACGGCTGTTTTCATGGAACGGAAAGATATCGTCCTTGTACTTATAGAAAGAACTCCTGCTGATACCGAGCTGCTCCGTTGCTTCCTGAACAGTGATGGCCTTTCCCGAATCCAGCAGTCTTTTGGCCTCTATTACCTTCAAAAGCACATCCGGTACAGCCTTTTCTTTTACCAGATAATACTTGTCCTTCTCATTCATACCCAATACCTTTCTGTATGCGTCCCAAAAACATTTGTCCGTTTAACGTGGATACTATACCACAGACAAATAAAAAAAGCAAGCATCTTTTTCCCGATTTTGTAGAAAAATTTGTCTGCTTTTTTGTGCTAATTATACAAGAGACCCAACCCTTCTCAAGATTTCACCAGTATAACCAGTCCGTCATAGTCAGACAGATTCTGTATTTTTACCTTCCCGTCCTTTATCTCTGTCTTTATCCCCTTGCGAGAGAAGCTCTCAATCACAACATCTGAAGCATTGTCTGATAAGCACTTTAAAACTTTAACATCCTTAACTCCCGGAAGATCAAATTCTACAGTTGTCTCCCCATTCATTGCAAATGTATTTACAACTGCCATCAGACTCTTTCCATCCTCGGCAAGTCTCACTACTGCCTGCCAGCCCTTTAAGTCATTCTTCTTGCAAAATTACCAGGACCGACAACCTCATCACGCGCTATCAATTCTCGTTTATAGCCAATAAATTGCTCATAATCCTTTATAAGAGAAGAATCACCAGAACTTAACAATGCTTGCCTAAGTAATGCGTCGGTTCTCATCAGCAATCCTCGATTA
>CACYIR010000186.1 GCA_902774525.1 uncultured Lachnospiraceae bacterium | reverse complement strand
CATCTTCATTTCCGAAGAAGGACGAAAACCGTCGCCGGCTTCAATAACGCTTCCGTCTCTGTCTATTTTGCATATACAATCGGGCGTCATAAAGCCTTTTGATACACCGGTCGGTGTACACAGGAATTCATTGTCAGACAGCTTTACCGAGATATTCCCGTCATTTGCTGCCACCATTTTCCGGTCATATATACGTCTGCCTATATCACATATCTGTTTTCTTATCTGCGATTCCCGATCAGTCATTTTTTCCCCTTTTTATAACTTACATACTTATTGAGCCATGATGTTAATCAAGATTATATAACTCACAAGATTCAAAGTCGACACAAACTCACAAATCTGTTATAAATGTATGCATGGATATACTGGTCGTACAAAAACAGATGCTGATCATATTTGTGCTCATCATGATAGGAGTTTATCTGTATAAGAGAAAACACCTGTCAAACGAGTCATCAAGACAGTTATCGTGGATCATCGTAAACATCACGAACCCGATAACACTCCTATGTGCGGCTCTTGCGGAGGAGAATAAAGTCGGCGCGAGGGAAGTGGGGATAGCGTTCGCCGCTTTTGCTGCGATGTACGCCATTCTGATCCCGGTCTCATACATCATCCCGATGCTTCTTAAGGTTGAAAAGAGCAGAAGGTATGCATATCACATGCTTGGCATTTTCGGAAACGTCGGATTCATCGGCATTCCTTTTTCGCGTGCCGTCATCGGACCTGAGTCGCTCATATTCGTATCCATATGCGGCCTTACATTTAACATGCTGTTTTACACATACGGTGTAGCCGCGCTTGAAAGAACAGCGATGGAGCAAAATCCCGACAAGGACAGCATAAGACCTTTTTCGATAAAGGACGTCATCAATACGGGTACCGTAATGGCGGTCATTACGATAGTAGTATATCTGTCGGATATTGATGTTCCGGATGCAGTGAGTCAGACGCTGACTCATATCGGCAACTGTACGACGTTCTTGTCGATGGTTGTACTCGGCGTATCGGTTGCACAAATGATCCCGAAGGAAGTGTTTACGAGATGGAGGCTGTACGTGTTTATCCTTCTGCGTCAGATCCTCATCCCGATACTTCTCATATACATATTGAAACCGGCTATAAGGAACGACCTGATACTTCATACCGTTGCCGTTATGTCCGCTATGCCTTCCGCTAATCTTCCGCTCATGATGGCAAAGCAGTGCGGGGTAAAGGAAGATATGATATCGGCCGGGATAATACTTACGACAGTCGCGTCAATGATAACAATTCCTATTGTAATGTCGTTCCTTTGATACTTTTTTTGTAGAAATTTAACAGAAATGAAAAACCGGACGGAGTACCATTTTTGTTAACATTCACGGTATTGAAAAAGGGTATTTACAACGTCTGTGATCATCATCTATAATCAGACTCATCAGAAAACAGTTCATTTGTTTTCAATCGATCGGATCGAGCCGTTTCGGCACTAATCAGCTTATTACAGTTTAAGAAATCTTAAGTGATCGGAGGAGGAATAAGTTTATATGATCTTAAATATCGTTCGCAGCGTTCTTGACAGGATCAGGGACGGTTTTGCAGGTGCCTGCCATGACGACAGAGGCATCGGTGTGGTGGAGGTTATTCTTATTTTGGTTGGAATCTGTATAGCCGATAAAAGCCGCATTTTATGTGGAAATTTTAGATGTATATGAGAAAAGTATTATGTAATGATAGGTCTAGTTTTTTAGAAAAGGTAAAAATAATGTTTACAGAATTTGATGAGTTCCTTTTGACATGCGGATATTTTAAGATAAGAAATTGGAATATAGATAGTGCCGAGGTGATAAGTATAGATTCAGGGCACTATTGGATTATAAAGAAATTTGATAAGGAAGGGTATCCTGGGTTGGTATTGTATCATAGCCATGATGGAAGATTATATCATGTACATTTCTGCTATAAGGATCAGGATATAGCTCCAGCGGTATCAGAGATTATGAGTCACGATAGGTATCAGAAGAAGAAATTGAAGCTTAGGAACAGAATTACAAAGGTATCAAATAGAGAGCTCATGATGGCCCTTTAATAGGCGAGGTTTAATGGACAGGTAAGATGCAATAATACAATTAAGGCGGCATAGGTGATAGGAGAGACGCTTATGTGCAAATATTGTGATAATCATGAGGATTACTATGAAGGAAGTTTATTGACAGCTAAGATTGAGCTTGGATTTGGTGGGGATGAATATATATGGGTTTTGATTGACCCAGATACAAAGAAACTTGGAATTGTAGTGCTTAACCCAAGGACTTCGGAACAACGAGAGTCTTTTATTAAAGTCAACTATTGTCCAATTTGTGGAAGAAGAATAAAGAAGTAGCTGATTAACATTGATTACAGCCTATGCTGTCGTGGGAAGAGACATGTGTGAGCCAAGGCAAATTGCCCTGGCTCATTTTTTTTAGGGGGCTCTAAAAAAACATATAGCGCACCTTGTCCAGGCGGCTGTTTGGACGGCGGGGCTGGATGACTGGCTTGCCGACAGCGGCCTGATACCCTTTCAGTTCTGTAAGGCA
>CACYIR010000185.1 GCA_902774525.1 uncultured Lachnospiraceae bacterium | reverse complement strand
AGTACCTGACAAATGAAATATTTGTCAGAAAGATAGCTGAAGTAAATAAGGACTTAAAGAAAACAGTAAACGTACATGTTTCAGAAACCTACCGGGAACATGAGGAATGTAAGGCAAGACACAACGGACTTACACCTATCCGTTATCTTGAAAAATGCGGTATTCTGGATAATAAGACTTATGCGGCACACTGCGTATGGGTTGATGAAGAGGACAGACGCATCATGGCGGAGAAGGGTACTTCCGCTATCCACAATCCTTCGAGCAACTGTAAGCTGGCATCGGGATTTGCCCCTGTAAAAGAATTACTTGATTCAAGGGTAAATGTAGGACTTGGTACCGACGGAACGGCCAGCAACAATAACCTCAACATGTTCGAGGAAATGCATCTGGCAGCTATGCTGATAAAGTGTGTAGGAAAGGATGCTACTTTAGGAACTGCCGAAGAGATAATAAAAATGGCTACCGTAAACGGAGCGAAGGCCATGGGAAGGGATGATACCGGTGAGCTTAAAGCAGGAAAGAAGGCTGATATCATAGCCGTATCCCTCGATAAGCCCCATATGTTCCCGGCATTTGATATACCCAATATACTTGTATACAGTGCACAGGCATCCGATGTCATCATGACTATGGTGGATGGCAATATTCTTTATGAAAACGGAGAATATAAGACCATAGATAAGGAAAAGACGATGGCCGAAGTAAAGGAAAGTCTTGAGAGACTGTACTGATGCTTTAAGGGCCACAGTATTATTTTACCAGATTTTATAAGCGGTAACGGAGTAAGGAATCAGGTGTAAAACCTGAGCGGGCCCGCCGCCGTAAATAAACAGCATATAAGAATATATGGCATATAACGCAGGGAAGGAAAGCTGCCGCAAGCTTTCCTTCTTAAACGTCATTGAGGTAACACCTTGAGAAGACATGCGGGATATGAATGTTTATGAGCCGGAAGACTTAGCCGTGTTTCCCGTAGACTTTTGTCGTCTGCGAGCACCGGATATCGTTATGATCACGGGGAGCCGCTTATTTAATACATTTAAGAATTTTTATGATTTGGAGGATATGACATGAAAAAAAGATTATCTAAATTTTTGTCAATGATCATGATTGCGGCCTTGATCGTGACCGGATTTACCGGTTTTACCGGTGGATCAAAAGCATATGCTGCCGAGGGTGATACTCCGCTTCTTATAGCAACGGCACCTGCTCTTGAGGCTAAGGTATATGTTTCTATTTCCAACAAGGGCGACCTTGTAGTAAGACAGCAGTCTGTAGATGTAATGGATACCGATGATGACGGTGCTCTTACTATTTCCGATGCACTTTACTGCGCACATGAGAAATATTATAAAGGCGGCGCAGCAGAGGGATATGGCGCAGCTATCGGACAGTGGGGCTTAGGCCTTACAAAGCTCTGGGGTGATGAGAGCGGCAACTTCGGATACTATGTAAACGACGTATCATCTATGGGTGCAGGTGACCCCATAAAAGACGGTGATTATCTTAATGCTTATATCTACAAAGACGGTACAGGTTTTTCGGATAAGTACACTTTCTTTAATACCCATAAGATCGGATTAAAAACCAATGCAGCTAAGACCTTCAAGCTTTCATATGCAGGCTTTGATGAGAACTGGGCTCCTGTAACCGCTCCTTTAAAGTATGCTGTTATCATGATCAACGGCGATCATACCGAGATCGGTACAAATAAGAAGGGCAGATTCAAGCTTCAGTTCAATCAGTCCGGAAGCTACTTAATATCTGCAGATCATGAAGAAGAGACTATCGTTCCTCCTACACTTATCGTATTTGTTCAGCCTGAAAAAGGTGAAGTGATAGAAGTAAAGAACAAGAAGTACACCGTAACAAAGCTCGGTACCGTTAAGACAGGAAAGAAGGGTAAGGTTACCTTCTCTAAGTCAGCCAACGAAGGTAAGGAAGCACCCAAGACCGTTGATTACGCCGGTGTTACCTATAAGGTAAAGGTTGTTGACTGATATTAACCTTGGATCTTAAATATAAGGCATTTCCCATATTGCGGGAGATGCCTTTTTATTGTCTGTAAATCCTCTAAATGGTTTGACTATGCTAATGTATTTTGATATAATATCTGTGTATTTCGTCAATCAGGGGTACGGTCTCTGATTGAATATAACAGATACAGAATAAATGTATGGAGGGTAACATGAAAAAGAAATCGTTGCTGATCGCTGTAGCGGTATTTGTTGTGGCTCTGGCAGGCGTATCCATCGTATATGCTGCTTCAGGTGAAGACTTTACCTTTGCAGGTGAAGCCTGGTCGCTTCTTCCGCCACTGGTAGCCATTATCCTTGCTTTGATCACAAAGGAAGCTTATTCATCACTGTTTGTCGGTATTTTCCTCGGAGCGTTTATGATATCGGGCTGCTCGATATTGGAGACTACCGATACCATCACCACAGATGGTATCACGGCAGCTATAGCAGATACTTCGGGTATACTTTTCTTCCTTGTCATACTTGGAATTATCGTTGCTCTTATCAATAAGTCAGGTGCATCGCGTGCATTCGGCGAATGGGC
>CACYIR010000184.1 GCA_902774525.1 uncultured Lachnospiraceae bacterium | reverse complement strand
AGCTTAAACGCCCCCGCTATCGAGAGAATCATATACAAAAGCACCAGACCGCCGAATATACCTAAAAACCTTGCATTCGCATCCGTAAAGAACTCCTTCCAGGATGTAAACATGCTGTTAAGTACGGAGCCCTCTTCCCTGAACTCGGTAATCCTGTCGGAACGTCCGGGTATAAAAGTGGCAAGGAAGAATATGATGATATTAACCGCAACACCTATCGAGGCGATCATATCCGACGATAATACTCTGCTTTCCCCGCGGCACATGCGGTTGCGGGTATTACTGTTCTTATCCGCTGTACTAATACTTTTTGTGCCTACATTACCTAAAAGTTCATCTTCTGCAATGTCCTTCTCCGCTTTCCGGTCATCGGTATCTTTAAAAGAGGCATCTTCACGATTGACCGGATTATTATTTATGGAAATATCTCTAAGTATCTCGTCATTATAATCCGGGTCCAAAGGAGCTTTTATATCCTCTTTAATTTCTTTCTGTGGCTCTTTCCCCTTTAGTCTTTCAAGTAACAGGATGAACACTATCAACAGCCCCATCGAAGCAAGTACCGGAGTATATGAGTCAGCCATAAGGCATCCGGTCCAGGCAACAGCTATATACAGCTTTATGTCATTATGTATAAGGAGCTTCAGATACAGCCCGATGACAAGCATGGTCAGAGACACCGGTATTATCGCCTGCTCAAAATTCTGATAGTATTCTGTTATAAACGGGAAGCAAAGGAGCGAAAAGCAGGGCAAAAGTGCGTACTCTTCCTTCATGTCCCTGCTCTTTAGCCAGGTCCTCAGTCCGAAGAACAGTACAGTAAGCCCCACTATAAAATATAATCCGAACCCGGCATGAAGTGTCCATATCCCCCTGCCAAGTATAAAAGCCGGGATAGCCGCTATGGTATATTGTCTGTCAGGGTAGCCTAAGAATGCCTTTCCCGTATAATTAAGGTCGGCATAAGAAAATGAGTCAAGTCCCGCAGCTGCCTGCTGAGCTGCATCGGGATTGATATCCGAATAGGAAATATTTCCTATAAAACTGAAAAACAGGATCACAAGCACAAGGAACCCCAAAGAAACAAAAAACTTCTTTTCTTTGATGTCCCTGTATACCCGCTTTCCTGTATAATACAAAAATAATCCGCCAAAAAAACAGGCCGTGAAAAGCCAGACCCATGCCGCCAGAATTGAGAAAATCCCTCCGGCGGCATAAGCCAGTATTTCAAGCATAGAGCTTATAAGAAAATAAACTATCAATATTTTAGATCTGTTACCTTCTTTTATGAAACCCATACTCCTTTTCACCCTCTCCGGATTTTACCGTCTTCGATAACAAATACCTCGTCACATACTCTCGATACCAGTCTCATATCATGTGATATCAGTATATAAGTAAGTCCGAATGCTTTCTTTAGCTTCATAAGCAGGTCTAGAATCTGCTCCTGTATGGTGACATCGAGTGCCGATACAGGCTCGTCAAGGATGATCAGGCTCTTCTTCTGGATCAGGGTCAGTGCTATGGCTATCCTTTGTCTCTGGCCGCCTGAAAGCTCTGATATCTTTCTGTTTAATATCTCCTCTTCAAGCTCTGTTTTATGGAGCATGGCTTTTATCTCAGTAAGCATTCTGTCCCTGTTTTTCTTTTTTACCGATCGTCCGAAACCGTTCTTTAAGCGGAGCGGCTCCTCTAAGATACGTCTTACCTTAAATGCGGGGTTCAGCGATGAATACGGATCCTGGAATACCATACTGGGTCTTCCGCAGCTGATCTCGAGCTTTCCGTCGACATATTTCTGCAGTCCCGCGATAGCTTTTACGAGCGTGCTCTTTCCGCTTCCGCTCTCACCCACTATACCGGCAGTACTTCCTTCTTTTATCTCAAACGAAACATCATCTATAACTTTTTTAAGACCCTTCTGCTTTCTCGAAGCCATCTTATATGATACACTTAAATGCTCCGCTTTGACAAGTGTTTTTCCTGTACCCTTCTGTCTGTACTGTTTCTTTGAAAAAGCTGCATCAAGCAGTTTCCTGCCGTAATCGGTCTTGGGAGTCCCGAATCTTAAGATGCAGTCTTCTTCCAAAAGCTCCGCTCCCTTTTTATGCTTTTTATCCGCACTGCCGTCATCATCTGCATGCAACATGTCCTGTTTAAGGTCCATCGTCTCCACAATGTTTCCGTCCTGCATGATGAGCACTCTGTCGGCAAGCTTTCCTATGACTCTTAAGTCATGGGATATCAACATAATGGCGGTTTTGTATTTCCTGTTTATGTGCTTAAATATATCAAGTATGATATCGGCTACGCCCGCATCAAGAGCTGTGGTAGGTTCGTCTGCCAATATAAGATCCGCCTTTGCTATAAGTGCCATGGCGATACATACTCTCTGCCTCATACCTCCCGAAAGTTCGAAAGGATACATATCGTAGAGCTTATCCGCATCCTTTAAGCCTGTATCCTCCAAAGCATCAAGCACCAGTTTCTTCTGCTCGTCCTCCGAGAGATGTGCCGCATGTATATCCAGTATCTCATCTATCTGTACACCTATCTTCTGTACCGG
>CACYIR010000183.1 GCA_902774525.1 uncultured Lachnospiraceae bacterium | reverse complement strand
GCTTTAAGGACCAGCCTGCGCAATATCCTGTAAGCATGGAAAGATCATGAATATGAATATCTGCATTTCTGTGAGCGTTGGCGATCTCCTCGTCATAGATCTCAGAAAGCCAGTAATTTGCTGTGATGGAGCCTGAATTGTGAAGGATAAGTCCACCAACTGAATAGGTAACTGTGGAATTTTCCTTTACACGCCAGTCTTCTTCCTTAACATAGCTGTTAACCAGATCCTTGTAGTCAAGGATGGTTGACTTCATGTTCCTGATCTTCTCACGATTCTTTCTATATAAGATATAAGCCTTTGCTACTTCGTTATATCCTGTCTGGTTGAGTACTTCTTCTACGCAGTCCTGGATATCCTCTACGGATACACAGCCCTCTTTGATCTTTGACTGGAATGCTGAAGTTACTCTTAATGAAAGCAGGTTGATTATATCATCATTATAAAGCTGCTCTGTAGCATTGAAGGCTTTCTTGATGGCGTTTGAAATCTTAGAGAGATCAAAGTCAGCAATCTCGCCATCTCTTTTTGTTACATTGAAATTTACCATTTCCTTCTCCTCCTAATAAACCCTTGTTTATATCTGTTCAAACCGCCGATTTTTTTTCCGCCGGTAGAAATAAGTTTAGCATAATAGGCTCAAGAAGTCAATGCAAAAATACAATATAAACGAAAAAATTTTAGGACAAACACTATATCTTGTGTTTGCCCTATTTATAGGCGTTCTCGGTATCTGTGATCCCGGAACCCGTTGTATTTACTTGTTTTTAAGGTTTTAAACCTATTCCGTCGCTACTCCTATGCGGTTTTCGAGGTATTTTTGCTCCTTATAGGCCATCCTGTCTTCGGGACAGTGCTCAAGATATACCCCCAAGAGCTTGTATGCGAGCTCCATTTTGCCCTTTTTCTCAGCGATGATGATCTGATATCTCAGTACCTCATTATCCGATACATTCTTGTCCTGAGCCGCTGAAATGTACTGGTCTGCCAGGTCAAAGTAGTACTTGTTGTCGTGCTCCCAGTCTTCTACTCTGTCCGCATACTCAGCAGCCTTGAGTATCATGGGAAGTATGGTACCGTAATTATCAATATATGCTGAATGACCGCTTATATAGATGACCATCTCATCTATAAGGGTAAGCACATCCCTGGGGGATTTTTCCTTGAGGCGCATACCATATATAGCTCTGTACTCGTCTATGGCACAATCCTTCATATCGATGATCTTTCTCTCATCGGCTTCCCAGAGATCCCACTCTTCCTTTAAGTAATAGAGGTTTGCCCTCATCTTGTATAGCTTTATTGACTCGTTTCCGGACTCGATAGCATCCGATACCAGCTTGATCAGCTGATCCGGTGTATAGAATGTCAATGCCTGATCCTGACCGTTTTCATAATTGAGCTGCCATGCAAGCAACGCTGCCGATGCTTTGTACTGTGCTTCTTTTTCTTTGTCAGTGGCCTTATCGCCAAGCTGTTTCAAAAGTGCTACAGCATCCTCATATTTGTTTTTTGAAAGATAGATGTCTAGCAATGCTCGCCTTACTGCTTCTCCGGTCTCAGGCTCCCTGTCAAAGTAGTTACCGTAGGTGTTATCCTGATTGACCATGATACCGAGCAGTGCCTCTGCTCCTTCTATGTCGCCGGCCTTTAACTGGTTAAATGCGTATCCCGAAAATACTGTGACTGATTTCTCATTGTTTCTTATGGCTTTAAGGAATGCTGCTTCGGCCTCGGCATACTCTCCTGCGTTATAATAATCTGCTGCATCATTTATATAGGAAACCTCTTCTGCAGCGCACCCGGTGAGAATGAATAATCCGAGGACTAAAACAAGACATAAGAGTATATAACTCCTATGTCCGGTATGGTTTTTATTATGTTCTTTTTTATTAATTCTATCGAACATTTTAATTCCTTTTCGTTTCAAACCACATATTTATTTAAGCCTGAGTCTTTGCAGCGTTCTCAGCATCCTCACGGCGGATCTGTGCACGCTTGATCTTGCCGCCCAGGGTCTTAGGAAGCTCATCAACATACTCTACGATACGAGGATACTTGTAAGGAGCTGTATTGTGCTTTACATGGTTCTGGAGCTCCTTGGTGAGCTCATCTGAAGGTGTATAGCCCTTTGCAAGTACTACTGTTGCCTTTACAACCTGGCCTCTGATGGGATCGGGTGCTGCTGTGATGGCACACTCTACTACTGCAGGGTGTGTGATAAGTGCACTCTCTACCTCGAAAGGTCCGATACGGTAACCGCTGCACTTGATAACGTCATCATGACGGCCTACGAACCAGTAGTATCCGTCAGAATCACGCCATGCTACGTCTTTTAAGTTATATACTCCGCTACCGATGGCTTCATCGGTCATCTTTTCATCACGATAGTAACCAACGAAAAGTCCTATAGGATAATTATCCTTGGGTACACTGATGGTTATCTCGCCTTCCTCACCGTCTTCAGCCTCTACTCCGTTGCTGTTAAGAAGTCTGATGTTATAAATAGGTGAAGGTTTGCCCATCGAACCGGGCTTGGGCTCATACCAGGGGAAGTTAGCCAGAAGTA
>CACYIR010000182.1 GCA_902774525.1 uncultured Lachnospiraceae bacterium | reverse complement strand
GTCCGCAGCCTTTAAGAGCTTGGAGAGCACACTCTCCACGTCATCACCGATATATCCTGCCTCGGTAAGAGATGTAGCGTCCGTGATGGCAAGAGGAACATTAAGGAGACGGGCTAAGGTCTGTACAAGATAAGTCTTACCGCAGCCGGTAGGTCCGATCATGAGCATATTGGACTTTCCGATCTCGATATCGCCCGCAGCATCCTTGGTCACGCGCTTATAGTGGTTGTATACCGCGACTGATATGATCTTCTTCGCCCTGTCCTGTCCTATCACATATTCATCGAGCTGCTCCCTGATCTTGTGAGGGGGCGGAAGCTTTCTGAAATCAAGCACTGCCTCGGTAGCTGCTTCGGTCTTTCCTGCCTTTTCCTTATCGGGCTTAGCCTTTTTTACTCTCTGGCTCTTCGGTATGCCGCCGAAATCCCCCGGGAAAAAGCCCGGAAGTATGATATTGTCAAAATTGAGCTTTCCGCCCTTTAAGTCAAGGCCGGGGATGCCCAGTCCGGGTATATTGTTGCCGCCCGAATTATTCATCAGGTCGAAAGTCTTCTGCATACATGCGGGACAGATGTACATATTGTCCGTCATCTTTATCATCTTGCCTGTAGTAGATTCCGGCTGTCTGCACATGTAGCATATTTTTTCATATTTGTCGTCATCATCATCTTTTATGATGTCGTCTGTATTTTCTGCCATGTGAACTCCTCATATATAACATTATTAATAAGCGTTCTTATTTATAAATCCCTTAAATATAGTCAGGAACAAAATCTTTATGTCCAGTCCCACGGACCAGTTCTCTATATAATAAAGATCGTATTCGATACGCTTCTTGATGGAAGTATCTCCCCTGTAGCCCTTGATCTGGGCCCAGCCGGTCATGCCGGGACGTACCTGGTGCTTGACCATGTAACGGGGCACCTCTTCCCTGAACTTTTCTACGAACTGGGGCCTCTCGGGACGCGGTCCGACTAAGCTCATGCTGCCGCCCAATACGTTAAAGAGCTGTGGCAGCTCATCAAGACTTGTCTTTCTGATGAACTTTCCGATAGGGGTAACACGCTTGTCGCCCTTCGTGGTCCACTCGTCCTTTTCCTTCTCAGGGTCCTCTAAGTACATCGAACGGAACTTAAACATCTTAAATTCCCTGCCGTGCTTACCCACACGTACCTGTGAGAAGATAACGGGACCTTTTGATGTACATTTGATAATGATCGCAATGATGAGCATCGGGATGAGTCCCAGTACCAGAGCTATAAAGCCCAGTACTATGTCCATCATACGCTTTATAAAAAGGTTTATCGTGTTGGTCAGCGGAACGTTTCTTATATTAATAACAGGAAGCCCGTACAGGTCCTCTATATAAGGAACGGTCGATACCATATTGTTGTAATCGGGCACGAACTTCGTGTGCACGCCCGTTTTTTCACATACATTTACTATGTCCTCGAGCTTTTCATACTCGGAAAGCCCTAAGGTGATGACTATCTCGTCATAGTCGTTTTCCTCGATGATCTGCCCTAAGTCGAGGATGGAGCCTATGACTTTTATACCCTTATAATCGGTATCAAGTACCACATTGTCATCAAGTATGCCGTGTATCCAGTAACCCCACTCGGGATTCTGCTTGATCCTGTCTATGTAGCCCTCCGTCGCACGGCTGTAACCGACTAAGAGCACATGCTTTAAGTTCTTTCCTCTTTTCCTTATGGTACGCAGCACCTTCGATATCACATATCTGAGTGCCAGCCCGAATATAAGGTTTAAAGCACCGAATATCAGGTAGAACCAACGGGAAATATCATTTTCCTTCTGAATAAATATAAGGAATGCAAAATAGAAGATACCGAGTAAGTTAGCTTCTATCAGGTTTCCTATGACCCTTATGCGGCTGTGCCCGCGCCTCGGCTTATACAGCCCGCTGATCCCGTATATCACAAGATATCCCGGAAGCAGGAATATAATCTTTCGCGCATATATCGCAAAGGCCAGGAAACGTTCTCCCTCCTGAAGTGCAAAAGGCTTAAATGCTGTAAGCACGCGGAAACGTAACGGATATGCCAGGAAATACGCTCCCACTATCAGCATCGCATCGAGCACTATATACAGGCGGTTAAAGGTTTTCTGATTATCTTTTATCATCTTTTGATCATCCTGTAAAAAGGCTGTAAGCTGCTACAGTCCTGTTCTAAAACACTGTTTATCAACATCACACAATACAACACCATTTTCTATCATACAATATTTACGAATTTATTACAAGTTAAAAAAATGTTATATATTTTGGAGATTTACACACTTTTTTCTTTCATTTTTCACAATATCATCACAAATTGAAACTAAAATCTAGTCATGAGTTCGGAACAAGGCCGGTTCCGGACACCTTAAAAAGTACTAAATAACGACGTTCGGAAGAAAGTATTCCGGCGGAAGGAGGATTTAAGATGAGTGACGAGTTAAACATGAACGAGATAAATAATCCCGAGTTAAACAACTCCGGTCAAACGGATGAGGTAAAAGAAATAAAGGAAACCGCTGCACAGACAGTGCAGGACGCAGCGGAAGCAGCACAGAGTACAGCAAGTGCAGCTGCAGGTGCTCCGGCTCCCGATACAGATCCTTACAG
>CACYIR010000181.1 GCA_902774525.1 uncultured Lachnospiraceae bacterium | reverse complement strand
TGGTTAAATAACTATAATTCACCGGAAAGGATAATACTATGACAGAATCGGAAATAAAAATAAAGATTGAAGCCCAGCGTGCTTTTTTTGCCAAAGGCTTAACATATGATATAAACTACAGGATAAACGCTTTAAAAAGACTGCGGAAATATATCCGTGAACATATAGACGAACTTAATACAGCCATAAAGGCCGACCTCGGAAAGGGTGACTTTGAAAGCTATATGTGTGAAACAGGCCTTACTCTTTCAGAGATCACATACATGATAGGACACGCTGCAGCATTTGCACGCGACAGACATGTACCGACTCCGCTGGTCCAGTTCCACAGCGCAAGCATCATAAAGAGAGTACCCTACGGTACGGTACTTATCATGAGTCCGTGGAACTACCCCTTCCTGCTGACCGTAGAGCCCTTAGTGGATGCCATAGCTGCCGGAAACACCTGTATAGTAAAGCCCAGCGCATACTCTCCCAACACCTCGGAAGCTATCCGTAAAATGATAGAAGCAGTGTTCCCCCCTGAGTATGTAACCTGTATCACAGGAGGCCGCGAGGAAAATAAAAGCCTGCTGGCACAAAAATTTGATTGCATTTTCTTTACCGGCAGCAAAAATGTCGGACGAGAGGTATTGAAAGCCGCCGCTCCCAATCTTACACCTGTAACCTTAGAACTTGGCGGAAAGAGCCCCTGTGTAGTGGACAAGGAAGCCAATATAAAGCTTGCCGCAAGACGTATAGTATTCGGCAAATACTTAAACTGCGGACAAACCTGTGTAGCTCCCGACTATATCTATGTGGAAGAAAGCATAAAGGACAGTTTTATCCAAGCCGTAAAAAAAGAAATCTCAAGGCAGTATACCGATGCTGCATTAAGTAATCCCGATTACGGAAAGATCATAAACGAAAAGCATTTTAACCGTCTGACAGGTCTTATAGATAAAAACAAAACAGTATACGGCGGCTATCATGATATAAAAAAGCTCCAGATAGAGCCTACTGTTATGGATAATATAACATGGGAAGACGAGATCATGCAAGAAGAGATATTCGGACCCATCATGCCGATACTTACCTTCAGTGATCTTAAGGAACTGGTAAGATTTCTTAATACAAAACCCCATCCTTTAGCAGCTTATTATTTTGGAAAAGATAAGAAAAAGATCAGGTTCTTTACCACCGAGCTCGCCTTTGGCGGAGGCTGTATAAACGATACCGTAGTACATCTGGCTACTCCCAACTTAGGTTTCGGAGGGTTCGGAGAATCAGGCATGGGTGCTTATCACGGTAAAACAGGATTCGATACCTTCTCACATAAAAAGAGTATCCTGGACAAAAAAAGATGGCTGGATCTTCCGATGCGATACCAGCCATATAAGAAACTGTATGGTTTACTGTTAAAAACCTTTCTACGATAAACCTGACATAAAACACTATTCATTCCTACTCGACAGTTACCGATTTTGCCAGATTTTTCGGCTTATCGATATCGCAGCCGTTCTTCTTTGCTACGTAATATGCGAACAGCTGCATAGGTATGATCTCTATGACCGGAGCTAAGAGCGGGTCTGTCTGAGGTACCAGAAGCACATCATCAGCTTCCTGAAAAATGCTTCTGTTTCCTTCATGAGCGACAGCCAGCACCCTGGCTCCGCGTGCTTTTACCTGCTGGATATTCGATACAGTCTTATCAAAAAGCTTCTCATAACAGCACAGGGCAACTACCAGTCTGCCGGGCTCGATAAGCGCTATCGTTCCGTGCTTTAATTCACCTGCAGCATAAGCTTCGGAGTGAAGGTAAGAAATCTCTTTAAGCTTCAGGGAGCCTTCAAGAGCTACAGCATAATCCATATTTCTTCCGATAAAGAACAAGGACTGATTGTCATAATACTTATCTGCCATTTTCTTCACTCTGGAGTTAAGATCAAGAGCACGCTGAGCACGTTCGGGCAAGCGCATGATATCTATCACCATCGACGCATATGCTCCGTGCGATATGGTTTTAAGCTGTCCCGCAGCCCATACCGCAAACATGGCAAGTACTGCTACCTGCGTGGTATAACCCTTCGTGGTAGCTACAGCTATCTCGGGACCTGCCCACGTATATATACAGTAGTCAGCCAGTTTTGCTATACTGCTGCCTACTACATTTACTATAGCAAGCACTGTGGCACCTTTTTCCTTACATTCCTTCATGGCAGCTATGGTATCCGCTGTCTCACCTGACTGGCTGATAACTATCACAAGTGTTTTACCATCCATGATAGGATCACGGTATCTGAGTTCACTTGCCACTTCGGCCTCCACAGGCATCCTGCAAAGTGCCTCTATGATGCCGCGTCCCACACAGCCTGCATGATATGCCGAACCGCATGCCGTAATATGTACGCGGTTGAACTTACTCATATCCAGGTCTTTTATCTCATCAAATGCTATCTCTTCATCCTTTATTCTGGGTTCTATCGTGGCTTTTAAAGCCTGCGGCTGTTCCATTATTTCCTTCATCATGAAATGCTCATAGCCGCTCTTTTCAGCAGCCGCTATATCCCAGTTGATCTGCCTGATCTCTTTTTTTATCTCATTTCCTGCATGGTCATATACCTTTACTTCATCAGGCGTGATCTCTGCCACCTC
>CACYIR010000180.1 GCA_902774525.1 uncultured Lachnospiraceae bacterium | reverse complement strand
TTTCTTCCTGTTTTATCTTCTCCCAGGAGGCCTTCCGCTCCTCTTCCGAAGCGAATGTCACCCCACTGAACACATGCGGATGCCGGCGCACCATCTTATCAGCTACGGTCCTTGCCACATCCTCGAACGTGAAGAGTCCTTCTTCCTCTGCCATGACCGCATGGAACATGACCTGCAGCAGCAGGTCCCCGAGCTCTTCCTTGAGGTTCTCCGCATTCCCCGTCTTTTCTAAGATATTGATGCCGCATACTACCTCAGCTGCCTCCTCTATGCACTCGGGCTTCAGGCTCGCATGCGTCTGCTCCCTGTCCCACGGGCAGCCGTGATCGCTGCGTAAGGTCTGTACTATGTCTTTTAATCGTTCTGTCTCCGTCATGATCCTTTTCTCCTGCTTACCTATAGCCCCAGTCTCCGATAAAACTCTTCAAATGCCTGCCGTACCACTGCCTTGTCTTTGTCACCCACGCTCCAGCCCTGATCGAGTATCGCACGGGCCTTTTCCTTGTCACCCTCGGTGAGCATCACGATTTCTGCTGCAGCGTAGTACTTTGAGGAAAACTTATCCACACCGAGTGACTTATACGACATGAGCTTATCGGCATATTTTTTTGCTTCATCATAACCGCCCATGGTCACATAATAATTATAATATGTCACGTCCGCCATCATCGACAATATATCCATATTGTACTTCTTTTCGAGATAAGGGGCCGCGTCCGACATGATATTTGCCGCCGTCTCTTTGCTGTTAAGACCTCTGGCAGCCTCCATCAGGACTCCGAAATATGTGAGCACCGACATACCGCCGTCCATACACTTAACGCTTCTGCTGACCAGTTCCTGCCCGTCCACATGTCTCATTATGGAAAAAACTCTGTCATGTTGCTTCATTAAGTTATAGTAATCGGACAGATAAAAGCAGAATTCCTTAAGGTATGTAAACTCTATCTTCTCCCCCGCATCATCTGCCGCTAAAGCCTGTTCTCCGAGCTCTCGTACCTTGTCGGTGTATCCGTTGGTCCAGATCTCGTCCATGAACTCCTTATGGAGCTTCGCATACGGCTTTTTCATCTCCAAAGCAATCATAATTTTAAAGATGCCCACAGCTACGGGTATAGCAGCGATGAATATGATGAGCAGCAACACTCCTATGTTCATGGATATCGACCTTTGGAGCAATGCCAGGATAAATGCACATACTGTGACCACTATCAGGTATAGCAGCATGATTACTTTCAGTTTTGGATGCTTCATTTTGTCCCCCTCCGTATGACTTTAACCAATATATTATTTTCCCCAATTACAATAAATTTTACCATAATATGCCCCTCTTGTCACTATTATTTAAGCTTTTACATTCTTCCGTATCAGGAAACCCGCCTTTATTGACTTGTGTGGGAGTAAATGATAAAATACAAGTGATCCGGTTTTATACGTAAACTAAAGAATAATTATAGAGCCGTTTAACAGGAGGAATTGGAATGAAGAGAAAGTATTTTAAGTCACTCGCGATGACTGCATGCGCACTTGTCCTGGTACTTTTTGCGGTACTTTTTGAGAGCACCGTCCCCGCAAAAGCAGATACAGGCAAGACCGTCCGTGTATCCACCGTCAAAGAGCTTAAGTCCGCGATGAAGAAGTCCGGCGTAGGTACCATCATATTCAGGACCCAGGCTAACCTGACCGTTAAGATCACGAACATAAAGAAAGCTTCCGGCAAGGAGCTCATCATCGACGCTCCGAACTGCGAGATCACCAACAAAGCGAAGTTCTTAAACATCAATATCCTTAAGGCTGCTTCCTACACCGAAGCTGTATCGGGCAACCAGATCACACTTACCGGACATTTTATCGCTCTTACCGTTGCCAAGAAGAAAACCGTGACAGAGCTTACCATCTGCGATCCCGCACTTCCCAACGGCAACCTTGAATATACCTTAAGAAAAGGTGCCAAGATCAAGTCTTTAAAGCTTCTCTACACACAGTACGAGATGCCCCAGTGGAGCGAGTACGACGCAAAAACCCGGACCGTAACTCATTCTTATAAAAACAGATATGAGATCGACGATACCTTTATCTACACGCTTGATAAGGCCGGCCGTGTCATAATCGCAGAGAAGCCCCATCTTGAGTTTGACAGCTATGCTACATTTACGTATGACAAGAACGGCAACCTGCTTACAACCACCTGCGAAGATGCCAGGGGACTCGTCGTTGAGACCTTCACCTATGACTCAAAGGGCAGAGCTCTTACATCGGTATCCACTGAAGACGATAACCTCGTCAACAAGATGACCTACACCTACGACTCCAAGGGTCACTTGACAGAACTGGTAACCGAGTCTTCCGAAGGAGACAAGACAAAAACGACATGTACTTATGACAGCAAGGGAAAGCTGCTGTCTAAGATAAGCGAAAACGGCAACCATACCTACAAATATGTATTCACCTACGACAAAAACAGCTTAATGACCAAGATGGAATCCTTCACCGACGGTAGAAAAGATACCACCTACGAGTACGATTATAATAAGCGCGGCGACCTTTTAAAGGAGTCCTGGATCTCCACCGCCAACACAAAGATGGTATACGGATATTACTACGACGAGCTCGGTGAGCTTATCGACAGGGATTATACCGATACCGACGGCGATGTACACAAGATGACCTTGGACGGCGCCCTGATCAATAATGTATA
>CACYIR010000179.1 GCA_902774525.1 uncultured Lachnospiraceae bacterium | reverse complement strand
CGATGCTCATATTATGTACGGTTTCGGTGACCGTTCACAGATTTATATAAGTAAGGATTTCGGCAAGACATTCCGAGAGCTGCCTCTTCCTAATTATTTTCCGAGGACCGATCTGTCGCAGATTGATACCTTCAACAAAACCGAGATCAGATGTGAGTCCGGCAAGCGCGGAGTGATCTATCTGGCTATGAACCATCATGGTCTCTGGAAGCTGCAGTATAATAAATATACCGGCACCCTGGATCTTAACAGGCTGACCGCAGAAGGCGAGTCCTGTTTCAGATTAGGCTTTGGCCTGATACACCGCGGTGTGGATTATCTGACCGAGAACAAAGCTATATATGTCTGTGGCAACATCAGCGGAAAATACGGATTCTACAGGAGCTTCAACGACGGTACGACCTGGGAGAGGATCAATAACGAGCAGCAGATGTTTGGCGAGATCAATTCAATAGACGGTGACAAGCGAGTATTCGGCCGTTTCTATCTGGGCAGCGGTACACGGGGACTGCTGTATGGAGAACCTGAGTACTTAGAGAGCAGGATTTCAAGGGAAAACTAAGACATAAAAAATCGGCTTTAGGAATAAGCCGATTTTTTGTAGTATTATATAGATTCTGCTTTATATTATCTTTTTAGATTACATAAATTACTCGGTTTCTGCAGTATCATTTAATATGAGATACATTACATTCATCATCGGTGCTAACGGTGCATACTCAGCATAACTGTCCGCGTCAGCTGTTTTACATTTTTCATAAATTTCCTTCATAATGATCTTTGCGTCATCACCGTATGACTTTAGACGCAGATATCCTTCAGTATTACGGAGCTTTTCCATATTTTCTTCATCGGGAAGCATTTCTTTATCCTCAGTCATGCCAAGCTCTGCAACTATCTGCTCTATATCGGTGAGTATTATTGTTTCGGGATTTTTTCCCTCTGTTCCTATACCGGTCAGATTAAACCCGACATCTTCATTATCAGGATTGATCACGATCGATCCACCGTCACCTGTAGCTGAATCACCGGTAGAAATCTTAGTATTGTCATCACTCGTGTCTTCGCATGCAGTTTCATCATCTTTTGCGAGGTCAGAGGCTTCAGGCAGGGCACTGTCAGCGGTCTTAATATCACCGGTCAGATCATTAGTTGTCGTACTGTTCATGTACTGTCTGTCACTTTCTGCAGCCTCAGTCACTTCACAAGGAACCTTATCCGGTACGGCATAAGACATATCGCTCTGTCCTCCGGAGGCTTCGGTCTTAGGCTGGGTCTCTGCTACAGATTCCGTCATAACCTTATCGTAATATGCATTATCACTTGTGCTGTTTGCTGTAGGACCCTCGTATGCAGCATAATCAGAACTCTTTTTAATGCCGCCTCCCAACTTAAATATCACAAGTCCTATCACACCGATAACAACTGCCGCTGCTATACCGGATACCCATTTATATGACTTCTTCTTAGTAGAAGGATTACTTATATTAGTTACGTTATTGCTTACGGTACTTCCAATGTTTACTATTTTATCTGGAGCCTCTGTACTTTCAGGCTTATTATCATTTTCTGTTGTATCTTTATCTATGGACTTGATGGCGGCCATAGTCTTTGCGATAAGGTCTTCACTTACAAAAATATCCTGTGCGTCAAATTCTTCATCAAAGCTCTTTTTGATTTCAAGATCAAATAATTCTTCGCTCATATCTACAGCCTCCCTTCCAGTTTATTTTTCATCATGTCTCTGGCTCGCGACAGCCTGCTTTTCACAGTGCCCTCAGCTATCCCCAGCGACTTTGCGGTATCCGCGACGCTCATATCATGGTAGTATACACAGAGTAAAACTTCCCGGTATTGCTCCGGCAGGCTCATTACCGTTTTCTTCACCTGCTCGTCACGGTCCCTGTTTTCAATCTCTTCAAAATCATTGTCCGAAACCAGCTGATCCTCTTTAAACTCCATCATAGGAACAACCTTCCGGCTATACGCACTCTTTAAATAATCCTTTGCGGTGTTTATCGTTATGCGGATGATCCAGGTTTTTATATCGCTTTCGTCTCTGAAATTCTCCAGGTTTTTATATACTTTTATGAAAACCTCCTGGAAAATATCCTCAGCCGTAAACTTGTCCTTTACATATGAGTAAGCGGTACGTAAAACCTCATTTCCATGCTTCCGCATAAGGGTTTCAATATCGTACTTCATGCAACCTCCAAATTCGGTAAGTTATACCCGAATTATACTATATCGTCACCCTGTTGTAAAGCGGATTGTTTTTACCCTTTCAATCATTAGACGAGTTAAAAAATAAAAGGTTCCACTATTTGCAAAAAAAATTTATATATGATATAATCAGTCACAAGGAGGGTAACTTTCATGTACCGGGTTTTATTTGCTGACGACGAGAGCAATATCCGGCGAGGTATAAAATGCCTGCTGGATTGGGAGTCAATGGGATTTTCAACCGATTATGAAGCTGAAAACGGGCAGGAGGCTCTGGATATTATATTAAAATACCAGCCGGACCTCATTCTGCTCGATATTCGTATGCCCAAACTCCATGGTACAGAAGTTATAAAAGCTGCCAGAGAAGCTGGTTTTACCGGAAAATGCATCATCCTCTCAGGTTATTCCGACTTTACATATGCCCAGACCGCTATCAGATATAATGTCGATTTCTATCTGACCAAGCCTATCGACGAAGATGATCTGTTTGAAGCCGTT
>CACYIR010000178.1 GCA_902774525.1 uncultured Lachnospiraceae bacterium | reverse complement strand
AGCAGGTCACTCATTACGTCACCGTCGTAGTTCTTACATGCCCAGATAAATCCGCCCTCAGACTTGATCACACGTGCCACTACATCATCGATAAGTGTGTAGAAGTATGTGATGCCTGCTTCTTCGAACTTAGCCTTGTATTCATTCTCATAGATATCTGCGAAGATATCCTTGAAGTTGTGATCGTATTTCTTGGAGATGGTATCCTTGGCTGCGAACCAGAGGTCCTGCTTGGTATCAAGTGCGAAGTTGAAGCAGCTTCTTGCAAAACCTGATATGGATGCGTCAAGGTTATGTACGCCCTGGATGATACCGGGCTCCTTGAAGTCATGGATGAGTTCCCTGGTCTCGTTACCGTTTGCATCGGTAAATACAAGCTCTGCCTTACCGGGGCCTTCTATCTTCATCTCTGTAGCCTTGTAGATATCACCGTATGCATGACGGGCAATGGTGATGGGCTTTTTCCAGTGAGGTACGTAAGGATCGATGCCCTTAACTATTATGGGTGCCCTGAATACTGTACCGTCCAGGATAGCACGTATGGTTCCGTTAGGGCTCTTCCACATCTGCTTTAAGTTATACTCTTTAACTCTGGCAGCATTGGGAGTAATGGTAGCACATTTAACGCCCACACCGTATTTCTTGATGGCATTTGCAGAATCTATGGTCACCTGGTCATTTGTCTCATCCCTGTAGGGAAGTCCGAGGTCATAATATTCTGTCTTCAAATCGATATAGGGGCACAGAAGCTCATCCTTTATCATCTTCCAGATCACTCTGGTCATTTCGTCTCCGTCCATTTCCACAAGGGGTGTGGTCATTTTAATCTTGTCCATTTTCCTTACTCGCCCTGTCGGGCATCCTTTCTTATATTTTTACACCTCATCAGTCTGCTACGCAGACAGCTTCCCCTCAAGGGGAAGGCTTTAATTCGGGTTTCAGAGCCCGTATATAGGTCTCTCTTCCATTGTATTTCAGATACCTGTCGGTACGCTTGTTCCAGCCGTCCAGGATATTCAGGTATATAGCACCGTCTTTGTATTTCCTGATGCCTATCACGGTTATCCAGTGCCATTTTGTGATACCGGCATTTACCATCATGGCTACAGGCTTATTCTCGGCTATACACTGTTCAAAGTCTTCAAGGCCTTTTGCCTTTTTATATCTGACGTTTGACCCTATAGACTTAAATATCTTTTTTAACTTTGGTTTGAAAAATACCACCGGTCCGTTCTTTACTATCCCGTGCAGCTTCTTAAACAGTGTGTCACGGTCTTTCTCCACCTCACAGCCTTTAAGGTCAAATGCATTGTCCTTTTTAAGTATCGTGAGAATGTTCATGGCACATACACATGCACAATGATTCTCGGCATATTCCGAATAATCCATTGTTATAGCGATCTGTCCGGGATCTATCTTTATGGCTTTCTCGGTGTATTCATCTGTAGGCATGGCTTCGGAATATATGAAGCCGTAGGATCCGTTTTTGAGTCTGATCTTAAACATATATTCCGCACCTCCTGATAAGATTCTTAGTTCTTGTAGAAGTTAATCAAGCAGCCGTCAAGTATTATCTGTCTCTCATCATCGCTGAGTGAACCGAGTGAGAATACTACTTCCTTGGCGTCGCCAAATCCGCCGTTGCCGTTAGAGCTGAATACATATGCCTTTATGGCATCTGTCTTGTCGATGAGTGCCTTACGTACATCGGGTATAAATACGTAGTCACCCTTATGTATCTCCTGACCGTCATAGAGGAAAGGAAGCATACCCCAGTTGATGAGGTTCGAGCGGTAACGCTTGGTCGCATACTCTCCTGCGATATTAGCCCATGCACCAAGTACCTTCTGGCATGAAGCAGCCTGCTCTCTGGCTGAGCCGTCTCCGGGCTTAGTACAGAAGATGGTGCTGCCGAGGCAGATATCCTTTTCTGCTATGTTAAAGCTCTTTTCTACCTTATCAAGTACTGTCTCGTATTCGCCCTTAAGCTCTCCGGCATCCTTTGCAAATCCGTACTGGTCAAGCTGGCTCTCGGGAGTGGACTTACCTTCTGCCCTGTCCATTCTGATCTGTCTGTCTTTTTCTACGGCTCTTACCTTCTTAGCCTCACCTACGTACTCAGGGTCACGGCGTGAAAGTGCAAACTCTGCAAGTCCCAAAGGATTGGATCTGTAGGATGATGTCTCACCTGAAGGGATAAGCTCATCTGTAGTGGTTACGGGATCGTGGATCTCGCTTACGCACTTAACGAGTAAGTTGTCTGACAGTGCGTTCATTCTGGGCCAGTCCTTGATATTGGGACCGAAATGTATCTCGGTCTCGGGCTCAGCCTTACCTACGCAGTCAAGAACTCTTCTGTCATATATGGTCTTGTCAAAGAAATATTTATACTTGTTGATCTCGATACCCTCAAGCTCGTCCGCACCTGTAAGGAAGCCCTTGTTGGCTGCGGTAGCCGCGATGGATCTTGCATCCATAAGTGCGACTGAAGATATCTGGCCGTTCTGTATCTTGGAACCTTCTCTATTCGGGAAGTTACGTGTGCTGTGTCTGATGGAGAACGCATTGTTGGCGGGTGTATCGCCTGCACCGAAGCAGGGACCGCAGAATGCTGTCTTTATAACGGCACCGGCCTCTATAAGCTTTGCAGCTGCTCCGTTCTTTACGAGCTCCATGTATACAGGCATTGATGCAGGATATACACTAAGTGAGAACTTGCCGTTTCCTATATCTGCCTTGCTTAAGATATCTGCCGCTTCGCAGATATTTTCAAATCCGCCGCCTGCACAG
>CACYIR010000177.1 GCA_902774525.1 uncultured Lachnospiraceae bacterium | reverse complement strand
TAAAGCAATTGATCGATACTGCTTCCGGGGTACCGGATGCGAAGTCATTCGAGACGGACCTGATTTTGTTCGGAGGGTTCATCGCGCTGATGGCGATATCGTTCATTCTTGATTATACAACACGCCCGGCTTTTATCAGAAGGGCAATGACGCAGTATAAGAACTTGGCGTTTGATAAGCTGATGGATAAGGGTATTTCCACTTTCCGTGATGAAAGTACCGCGACTTACCTCTCGGCACTTACCAACGATGCGACAAGTATAGAGACAAATTATCTTTCTCAGCTGCTTTCGCTTTTTACCATGTCGGTAATGTTTTTCGGATCGATCACGCTTATGATCTGGTATTCACCGCTGCTTACGGCGATAGCTGTAGGCGTTACGATCCTGCCGCTTATTGCTTCTATAATTACCGGCAAAAGAATGGTGGGTGCGGAGAAAAAGGTATCCGAGCGGAACAAGAATTTTACGGCAGTGCTTACTGACTGCCTGGGCGGATTTTCCGTTATTAAAAGCTTTAAGGCTGAAAAGGAGATCTTTAAGATGTTTGCCGCTGAGAACAAGGCACTTGAGAGTTCCAAGTTCTCAAAAGAACGTATCAAGACCATAGTCGGGATGATAGGATCCATGGCAGGCATGCTTGCCCAGTCGGGTGTGTTTGTCGCCGGAACATACCTTATACTTTCAGGGTATGACCTGACTACGGGTACCGTTATGATGTTCGTGAATCTGATGAATTTTATGATCCAGCCCATGGCTGCCCTGCCCGGTCTGCTCGCGGGAAGAAAGGCTGCAAGAGGACTTATTCAGAAACTTGCCGATGCATTATCGCAGAATAACGAATCAACCGGTACTGAAGAGATCACAAATGTAAATGATGAAATAGTCCTTGATAACGTAAGCTTTGGCTACGATGAGGAGAAAGAGATACTTCACGGCATATCCGCAAAATTTGACGCAGGTAAAGCTTATGCTATAGTAGGTGCCAGCGGAAGCGGCAAGTCCACACTGCTTAATCTGTTGATGGCTTCGACTACCAATTATAACGGCAATATCCTTGTGGACGGTAAAAGCCTTAAAGATATCAAGGCAGAGTCTCTGTATGAATGTATTTCCGTGATCCAGCAGAATGTATTCGTATTCAATTCTTCGATAAAGGATAACGTGACCATGTTCAGGGATTTCCCCGAGGCTGAACTTAAGGTGGCTATAGAGCATGCGCATCTGGATGAGCTTATCAAAAAGAGAGGCGAAGATACTTTATGCGGAGAGAACGGATGCGGACTTTCGGGCGGCGAAAAACAGAGGATTTCTATCGCAAGAAGCCTGCTTAAGAAGTCTTCCGTATTGCTTGCCGATGAAGCGACAGCAGCTCTTGATGCCCAGACAGCATGGCAGGTATCAAATGATATACTGGATCTGGACGGCATCACCCGTATCGTGGTTACACACTCTCTTGAGGAAGGCCTGCTTAAGAGATATGACGGAATACTTGTATTAAAAGAAGGCAGAGTGGAAGAGTTTGGCACATTTGATGAACTGATGGATGCAAACGGATACTTCCATGCACTATATACAGTATCACAGTAAATTTTTACAGACATATAGGCTTCCCCTTGAGGGGAAGCTGTCTGCGAAGCAGACTGATGAGGTGAGTGATTGAGTTAGGGTGTCCACCTCATCCGTCGCCTATGGCGACACCTTCCCCTCAAGGGGAAGGCTATATATAGGAGGAGACCATATGGAGATCACATTATCGGAAAACATACGTAAGTTCAGGAAAGAGCGCCGTCTTACCCAGGAACAGCTGGCAGAGGTTATGGGAGTTACCACGGGGGCGGTTCATAAATGGGAATCAGGCCTGTCGGTACCTGATATCAGTCTGATAGTGGAACTGGCGGATTTCTTTGATACTTCGGTGGATGTGCTGCTTGGTTATAAGATGAAGGACAATAATATCAAGTCCACTATTGACAGAATAGATGAGATGTGCCGGAATTCGGATCCGGAGGCAATAAACGAAGCGGAAAAACTGCTTAAGAAATATCCGAATTCATTTAAAGTGGTACATCACTGTGCGGGGGTATACAGTTTCTTTGGTGTCGGAAACGGGAAAGAGAAGGAATGTAAAAGAGCTTTAGAATTATATGAACAGGCAAGGATACTTATAGATCAAAACACAAATCCAAGGATAAGCGAAGCGACTATCTTGGGAAATATGTCAATGGTATATATTCTTACGGGAGAATATGACAGGGCAGTCAAGATATTGGAAGAGCGTAATCCGAAAGGTATATTCAGTGATGTTATCGGGCTGATAAAGGCATTGTATCTTAAAAAAACTAAAGAAGCCGCACCTTTTCTTGTGGATGGAATGCTTAACGGATTTGATACGCTGCTTAACTCAATGCTTGGTTATACGGCTGTATTGTGCTCGGAAAATAAATTCTTAGTAGCAAACAAAATGCTTAATCTGGGCTTAGATCTGATGAAAGGAGTTATGATTGAGGACGAAAAAGTAAGTTTTGCGGATAAAGAGTATTCGTATATATATATACTTCTTGCTTATACTTATTTAAAGACGGGGGACAGAGACAAGACCATAGACATGATAGAAAAAACTGTTTATCATGTAAATAGATTTGACTCTGCCCCGAAATATAATATCGGTAAGTTTATATTTGATATCCCGGAGGATTGGTCTATGGTATTTCGCGATATCCTCGGCGACAGCGCAAAGGAAAGTATAGATACGTATAGATACGCTGTTGAAATTCATAGACGATACCGAAATAACCGAGCTATGGGATCGCTATTATAAACAATGATAGTCTTAGCAGCGGTCTTTTTATTATATATATCGGGCAAAAAACCTCAACCTGCCTGCTGCATTTTGTAATAGAAGCCTTTTTGTGCCATAAGTTCGGTATGGGTACCCTGCTCGACTATCTCACCTTCATGGATGACAAGTATCAGGTCGGCATTCATTATGGTTGAGAGGCGGTGAGCTATAGCAACGATAGTACGTTTTCCTGCCAGCTTGTTGATGGCTGCTTGGATCTGACGCTCAGTCTGGACATCTACGGATGCGGTCGCTTCATCAAGGATTATGATAGGACTGTTCCTTAGAATTGCCCTGGCGATGGCAACTCGCTGCTTCTGGCCTCCTGACAGTCGGAGTCCGCGCTCGCCGACCTGTGTCTCATATCCGTCGGGCATGGCCAGTATATATTGGCTGCTTTGGCAGCTTTTTCTATTTCTGCGCGGCTTGCGTCGGGCCTTGCATATCCGATATTTTCCGCTATGGATCCGTTAAACAGGAAGGTATCCTGCAGTACGGGGGATATGTTGTGACGCAGGCTTTCTAAAGTGACTTTCTTTATATCATGCCCGTCTATAAGTATGCGGCCTTCAACCGGGTCGTAAAAACGGGATATCAGCTGTGTGGCTGTGGTCTTTCCGACACCTGTGGGACCTACTAAAGCTACCATCATACCGGGTTTACAGGAGAATGAAATATTCTTTAGTACCGGGATCTTATTCTCATAATTAAAGGATACATTCTCAAAGCTTAAGGCACCCTTTACTTCTTTTAATTCCTCGGCATCCTTTTCGTTTTGGATGGCAGAAGGAGTGGCAAGGATCATGGTTACACGTTCTGCTCCGGCCAATGACTGCTGGAGATTTTCAAGCAGGTTGGCAAGTCCTGAGACGGGTGCATAGAATAGTGAAAGATAAAGTAAAAACGCCACTATATCTGCTATGCTTATCTGTCCGCTGTAAGCAAGATAACCGCCGTAAAACACAACGATGACAGTACCTATGGAAGAGAGCAGTTCCACACAGGGATGAAATATTGCACTGGCTTTTAATGCACGGAGCATCGCTACTACCTGCTCAAAGCTTTTCTTACGTACACGTTCGCCTTCATATGCTTCCTGACCGAATGCCTGTATCTCATGAAGACCCGAGAGACTGTCCTGAAGCTGGGCATTTAAGTCGCCCATAACCTTCTGCGAAGCTCTAAAGTATGGACGCACTATCTTAGCAAATATAACACCCGATATAAGTATCAGCGGGATGGGGCAGCAGGTGACCAAAGCCAGCTTCCAGTTGATCGAAAGAAGTATTATAAGAACTCCCAAGAAAGTCACAAAGTTGGTGATCAGCTCCGGAATCATATGTGCATACAAAAGCTCAAAGTCACGTGTATCATTTACCACTCTGCTCATGAGATCTCCGGTCTGCTTATCATGGAAGAATCCGAGGTCGAGGCTCTGAAGTTTGTTGTACAGACGGCTTCTTAAATCTCCTACGAGGTACCATGCAGCCCTGTGAGCAAGGTAATTGCTTAAGAATCTGAACAAAACTCTTAAAAGATACAATCCGAGTAATAAAAGTGCCAGCCATTTTACGGAAGTAAGACCTTCATCATCCAGCCCGTTTTCCACCAGCGCCGTCATCGACGAGAGTACCTTAGGTGCAGACAGATTGATCACAGTCAAACTTAATGTGGACAATATCGCGATGATATAAAGCCCTTTATACCGGGCGGCTTCCTTTGTCAGTTCCCAGAGCGTTTTCATGTCAGGGAGTTCTCCTTTCAGATTCAATCAGAGGGACGGTTCTTTGATTGAGAATTGTTTTCAACGGTCAGAAGACCGGCCTGTTGATTGATTTTGTTATCATATATTTGGTCTGTTATTTTATTGGTTAAAATATGGATTTCTGTATAATAAAGTATATAAAACAATAAAATAATTAGGAATGGATTATTTTGCTATTTAAATTAGGATATCTACATATTATATAGTGAATGGATGAGATCAAAAGCAGAAATTGTAAGTACTTTTATAATTTAGGGTAGGCTAGGTACCAGGTTAGGGACAGCAG
>CACYIR010000176.1 GCA_902774525.1 uncultured Lachnospiraceae bacterium | reverse complement strand
TTACAACATCCATCATATTAATGGCAAGAACTACAGGGATACCGAGTTCTACAAGCTGTGTGGTAAGATAAAGGTTACGCTCTAAGTTCGTACCGTCGATGATATTAAGTATTGCATCGGGACGTTCACTGACCAGATAGTTTCTGGCTACAACTTCTTCAAGTGTGTAAGGTGAAAGTGAATAAATACCGGGAAGGTCGGTGATGGTAACGCCGTCATGTTTCTTGAGCTTACCTTCCTTCTTCTCTACTGTAACTCCGGGCCAGTTTCCTACGAACTGGTTGGAGCCTGTAAGTGCATTGAACAGGGTCGTCTTACCGCTGTTCGGGTTGCCCGCAAGGGCGATTCTTAAATCCATGTTGTACTCCTTATATGTTGAAATAATAATGCTGTGTACATACTTTTGTTTTAGTTGCTTTCAGCTAACATATGTGTCAAAGAAATGTTACCCGCAGGTAACTTATGGTTTAAAATATAGATCCTTCGCTAATGCAGTACCCGATGAGTAAAACGAATCGTTGGTACTGCTTATATGCAGATGGCCGAATGATGAAATCATTCGTTGCCACCGAGCCATTCGCTCAGGATGACATACTTATCATATACACTCAATAAGCTCGGCATCAGCCTTCCTTAATGAAAGCTCATAGCCCCTGACGGTAATCTCAACCGGGTCACCTAAAGGTGCTACCTTGCGGACATATATCTCCACACCCTTTGTGATGCCCATGTCCATGATCCTTTTCTTGATGGCGCCTTCGCCGTGAAGCTTTTTCACCTTGGCAGTGCCGCCGATCTCCACATCTCTCAATGTTTTCATTCTTATATATTCTCTCCTTTCGGGTATTAAGATTCTTCGCATACGCTCAGAATGACAATTTTATCCTTAAACAAAAATCTTAGCAGCCATCTCTTTACTTATGGCAACGCGTGATTCCTTAACATTCACTATCAGATTGCCTCCTATGGAAGAAACCACTGTAGCAGAACCTCCTGCCACAAAACCCAGATTCTCCAGATGCTGCTTAACTTCAGGGCTTCCGCCCACTTTTTTTATTATAGATTCCACTCCGGGATCCGCTAAATTCAAAGGCATCATTTTTACCTCCTTATGGTTAGCTTTTGCTTACTTCGTTACGTATTATAGTTAGTCTCCGATAACTTGTCAAGCGATTTTTTATATTTTTTTAAGAATTTAAGGAAAAATATTTAATATTGACCTTTCCTCTTACATTTACTATAATCAATACATCTAAACTATTAACCGCTATATAGCTTAAGAATGCATTTATTCAAAAACGGAGGCAGATTATGATCTTATTAGAATCGGGCGAAATGTATCTTGAAACCATACTCGTACTTCAGCAGAGAAATACCAATGTCAGATCTATAGATATCAGTGAAGAGATGCAGTTTTCAAAGCCCAGTGTAAGCCGTGCCATAAAACTGCTTAAAACTAACGGATATATCAATGTGGATCCCCAGGGATATATCACCTTTACCGATAAGGGCAGGGAGGTTGCCGAGGATATATACGAAAGGCACCAGGTACTCACTGAATGTCTGATGTATCTCGGAGTATCCGAGGAACTTGCTGCAAAGGATGCCTGCAAGATAGAGCATGACCTTAGCAAAGAAACATTTGCAGCCATCAAAAAGCATATGAAAAAATATCTGGGCACTACTAAGAAAAAAGCAAAGAAATAACTTTATATCCTTATAAGGAACGTGATCAAATGGAATTAGTTGAACTTTATACGCTGATCGAATTCTGTAAGAATAAAAGAACCTATATACAGACTCACAACATCCCCGACCCTGACGCTATCGGGTCGGCCTTCGGACTGCAGCAGCTGTTCCGTCAGCTCGGTATAGAGACCACTCTCTGCTATGACGGTAATATGGATAAGCTGAGTGCCGCTAAAATGTTAAAAGCCTTCAATATCATCATGTTCTCAAAGAATGAGCTGGCAGGCATACTTAACGACGATGACTGTATCATATGTGTGGATTCGCAGCCTTTCGGCGGCAATATCACAGATCTTACCGGTATCGAGATAGCGACGATAGACCATCATCCGATCGTAGACCAAACGCTCACCACCGATTTTGTCTTTAAGGATATAAGAAAGACAGGTGCATGCTGCTCCATCATAGCAGAGTATTATACTATGCTGGAAAAAGAGCCTGATACCGCTACCGCCACCGCACTTCTCCACGGCATAAAGATGGATACCCTGAATTTTACGCGCGGTGTTACAGACCTTGATATCAAGATGTACAGGTTCTTAAACAGACTGGCGGACAATTCGATACTGATGCAGCTTGATACCAATACGCTTGCATTCAGTGATCTCAAATCCTACAGTTCGGCAATAAATAACATACAGGTATTCGGGACTTTAGGTATCAGCCATATCCCGTTCCCGTGTCCCGATTCCATGGTCGCCATCGTAGCGGACTTCATCCTGTCCCTGATAGAGATAGATGTAGCCGTAATATATAATGACCGTGCCGACGGAGTAAAGTTCTCGGTCCGCTCGGAGCGGCCGGATGTGGATGCCGGAAAACTTGTCTCTGAAGCCCTGTTCGGACTGGGCAGAGGCGGCGGACATGCCACAATGGCAGGAGGCTTTGTACCTGCAGAAATGTTTTCTTCATTAGGTCCCTATAAGAGCAATGCCATTAACGAGCGTTTTATAAATGCGATGAAAACAATACAGGAATACATCTTATAAAAAATTCGGGGATATGGACAGCATAGTGACTTCCGGCGTGGGTCTGTTCGGACCGTTCATGCGTGTCGGAACCATCTCGGAAATATGTAATATCAAAATAAAATTTACTCCATAACA
>CACYIR010000175.1 GCA_902774525.1 uncultured Lachnospiraceae bacterium | reverse complement strand
AGCGTGCCAGAGACGGAGAGTATGAATATAAATATCTTGAGGCACTTCCTGTCAAACTGTCGGTATCCGATTTAAAGCATCAGATGATAGAAGTGGAATTCGGTGAAAATGTATTTGAAGAAACAAGAGAATTTCTGCCGGGTGACAAGACCCTTCCTGATTTCTTAAAGACCGGAGAAACCATGTCCCGCGGAACCGACTATGGTACGCTGGTACATAAATGCATGCAGTTTATGCCGATGAGTGCGGAAACCAATGTCAGAGATTTCCTTACAGATATGCAGGCTAAGGGTCGCCTCTCTTCGGAAGAAGCAGTTAAGATGCCGGTGAATAAATTTAGCACATTCCTTAATTCATCACTTGCAGACAGGATTAGAAAAGCTGAGGCGAATGGGCAGTTCTATCGTGAAAAGCAGTTCATGATACTGGTTAATGCGAAGGACATAAATGCCGATAAATACGGGGAAAGCGATGCACGTATCCCGGTACAGGGTGTAATTGATGCCATGTTCATCGAGGATGGGGAGATAGTCATACTTGACTATAAAACCGACAGGGTTGATACTGCAGAAGATACCCCGGAGGACAGACTAATCAAACTGTATAAGACACAGCTTGATCTGTATGCACAGGCAGCAGAACGCTTGCTTGGTAGGAAGGTAAAGGAGAAACTGCTGTATTCATTCTCTTTGGAGAAAGAGATTCCGGTAATATAAAATAACATTTATCTTAGAAACTACATATATTATATAGCCTTCCCCTTGAGGGGAGTGCTAAGCACATAGGCAGTACCGACCACTCAGCTACGCTTCGTGGGGTACATGCTCTAACGTGGCCAACGAAGCGGTGGATGAGGTGTAAACATCATGAAAGAATACACAGGATTTGCTGAAGTATATGATATGTTCATGGACAACGTACCGTATGATAAGTGGGCAAAATATCTTCAAAAGCTCCTAAAGGAAAACGGAGCTAAAGAAGGGATAGTATGCGAACTTGGCTGCGGCACGGGAAAAATGACAAGAAGACTGCGTGATATGGGTTATGACATGATCGGAATCGATATCTCTCAGGATATGCTGCAGATAGCCATGGAGCAGGAGACAATCCTGAAAAAAGCCGGAACACAGAATGCAGATATAAACAAGGCAGAAAGCAACCACGCAAAATCTGATAAAAAGAAAAACTACGAAATCCTGTATCTGAATCAGGACATGCGCGAGTTTGAACTCTACGGTACCGTGGCAGCAGTCGTAAGCGTCTGTGACAGCATGAACTATATCACTGAAAAAGAGGACCTGCTGCAGACCTTTAAACTTGTCAGGAACTATCTTGATCCCGGCGGAGTATTTATCTTTGATATGAACACTCCATATTATTATAGGAAGAAACTGGGCGAACAGACCATCTGCGAAAACCGCGACGAGGGCAGTTTCATCTGGGAAAACTACTATGATCCGGATACAAAGATCAATGAATTTGACATGACCATATATATAAGAAGAAACTCTGAAGGACAGAATGCTTCTAAAACATCGAAGGACAAGAAAACTGCAGGCAAAACGCAGGCGGATACTGCAACATATTATGAAAGATTTGAAGAAACTCATTTTCAGAGAGCTTACAGTATAGCCGAAGTTAAGGCTCTATTAAAAAGGGCCGGATTAAAGGATATCAAGGTGTATAAAGCATTTACTAAAGATGCACCTGATTCCGCTGCAGAGCGAGTTTATTTTGTGTCCGGTAAGGATAAATAACAGATTGGTACTGCCTATGTGCTTTGCACGCCCCTCGAGGGGAAGGCTTTTTAGAAGAGAATAAACAAAAAAATTTAGAGTATAACCAGGGCGGGGGAAGTGCCATTTGCAATAAAACCATAAAGCGGCAGAGGATATGCTTCGATTACAGTCACATCGGAGCGAGGCAAAAATCGGTTAACCAAACCGATTTTTGAACGAAGCACAAGCACATCCGGCATCAGGCGGATGCGCGATTGCGAGTGTCCGAAGCGCAGATGGGAGCGTAATCGTTAGCATGTCCCTGCGCAAGCGAAGACGGGTTTTAGTGCAAACGGCACTTCCCCCCGCCCGGGTAGTATAAATCACACACAAGGAGAACCCACCATGACCGATTATATAGTAAGAGCCACCGCAGCGGATGACAGCATCCGCCTTTTTGCGGCCACCACCACCAACCTGGTGCAGAGCGCACATGACGCCCACAACACCTCCAATGTAGCCACAGCAGCCCTCGGCAGACTGCTCACCGGAGGAGTCATCATGGGCAGCATGCTCAAGAACGAAACAGACGTCATGACACTTCAGATAGAATGTGCAGGACCCATAAAAGGCATGACCGTGACCGTGGGAGGGGAAAAAGATAACTGCGTAAACGCTAAAGGCTATGTGATAAACCCCGATGTGGAAATCCCCTTAAAGGAAAACGGCAAGCTCGACGTAGGCGGAGCATTAGGCGCAGGCTTCTTGAACGTGATCAAGGACATGGGCTTAAAGGAGCCGTTTGCAGGCCAGACCGAGCTCGTCACAGGTGAGATAGCAGAAGACCTCACATATTATTTTGCCACATCCGAGCAGACCCCTTCAGCGGTAGCCTTGGGAGTACTTATGGCACCCGAGGGAGGCGAGGTGCTCTGTGCGGGCGGACTTATAGTCCAGCTGTTACCTTTTGCACCGGATGACGTCATTACAAAATTAGAGGAAAAGATCAGCACCATGGAACCCATCACCGAGATGCTGAAAAAAGGAAACACACCCGAGGAGATCCTCACCATCCTTTTTGCAGATATGGGACTTCAGATAAACGATAAAGTAGATACCGCATTCAAATGCGACTGCAGCAAGGAAAAAGTAGCCAAGGC
>CACYIR010000174.1 GCA_902774525.1 uncultured Lachnospiraceae bacterium | reverse complement strand
CTGCGGAGATTTTATAGATGACGGCACAGGCAAGGAAGATATGTTAAAAGCCTGCGAGGCTCTCGGGAAAATAAAATCCACATACGGTGTCTACTATGTTTACGGAAATCATGACAAGGGATATGGCAGAAACTACAGAGGATACTCCGCAAGCGACTTTGAGTTTAACCTTATGCTGAACAAGGTACATGTCATGCAGGACAAGGTCCTGGAAATCGATGACAAGATCGTGGTAGTCGGCAGAGCAGATGCCTCCAACAACAGCAGAAAAAGCATCGAAGAACTGACCAGGGATATCGATGAAAATAAATATATCATAGTCCTCGACCATCAGCCTCATGATTACGAAAACGAATCAGTCTCCAAATCAGACCTGGTACTTTCGGGACATACCCACGGCGGACAGTTTTTCCCTATGACCGTATTGGGAATGGCTCCAAACGACAGAACCTATGGCTATGAAAAAAGAAATGGCACCGATTTTATCGTCACCTCCGGTATATCCGACTGGGAGCTGAAGTTTAAACCCGGTACCAAATCTGAGTATGTAGTTATTAACCTGAAGGGGAAATGATTCTTTCTATAAATCCAACCTGATATCCGAAACGGATATCAGGTATTTTTATGCCACTATGTTGGCATATCTCTTGCTGTTTATGACTTCCAGCATGAATGTGTAAGGTGAAAGGTTTCCACCTGCTATCATGGAGAATAGTCTGGGTGTGCAACCTGATACTAAAGCCACGCCCTGTTCGTTCCGGGTTACTGGCTGCTGCCTGTTACGTGAAGCCACGTTCCAGAATACTACCTGAGGTAACTTATATCCAGCTGCCTCGTATTTTACCTTGGCATTTTGGAAATTGGTCAGCTCAGCATTATTTACACATTCATCAAACTCCATATCGGAGATGATGATCAGCTTTTTAGGCAGATCTTTCTGAGATACATGATTCTTTACAGCAGCATTCAGCACAAGGTCAAATACTGCTTCGATATTGGTGTTTGCAACCCTGGTAAAGGATGCGATATACCTTAACCTGTCGGCAAAGGTCTCACCCTTTATCTCTATGAGCTGAGGCTGCTCCGAAAACTCTATGAAATGGTTTTTGTATGCGCCCCTGTTGTGCTCTGCAAAGTAAAGGCCCAGAGAAAGCGCCACTGCTGCAGGGATGGGCTTACCACCGCCGTACATGGAGCCTGAAGTATCTACTACTGCCAGGGCATCCTCTTTTGAGCCGAAATCAGGCATCGAAGCCCAGGTAGCATTAAGGACAGCCTTCTCCTCATCAGAGATTTTTCTCATAAAGTTACGGCCCTTGTACCACTCGTTATAGCTAAGGTAAGGCTCAACCAGCTCGTAAGGATATACGTTTTCTGCGTTAAGCACAGTTTTACCTGTATTAACCGCAGCAAGGAAAGACATATATCTGTCCCTGTCATTGCGGATAAAGGCCTTCTTGTATTTAAACATAGCCTTAGAAGGCTGCCTTGAGTAATCAAAGCTGTAGTCCTTTTCTCTAAGGTTGTTCTCTATGATGCTGATATGAGCTCTTAAGGCAGAAAGTGCCTTTCTGTATGAGGCCATGTTGAGACCTAAATAGCCCGCTATCTTTCTGGCTGCCTTTTTGGCATCAGAAGAAGAGGTATTTACCGAAGGAAGCCACTTTGCAAGCAGTGAAACACCGTCGCCGATACCTAAAGCAGCCATATCCTCGTTAAACTGCTTCTTTATAAGCTCAAGCATAGCAGCCTCGCAAGGTGTGCCTAAAAGTACGAGCATATCGTCGTACCTACCGTACTCTGCTACTATGCCGAGATTTTTAATTACTGAATCGGGAGCGGTATTTGCCAGCCACTTTAATATGGTACGGAAAACCTTTCTCTCACCTAAACCGCCTCTGACATCTCTTGAAAAGAACAGAAGCTTCATAGCTATATCTTTATCCTCAGTGAAAGCACGCATAAATCTCTCGGTGATCTCGTCCTCGCTCTCACGTCTTATCGCACCTGCGCATGCAAAAAAGTCCAGGCAGTCGCTTCCTGTGGTAGAAAGAGTCACTGCACCGTTCTCAGTATATGTTTTGTTTGCTTCTGATTTTAATATGTTTAACATACCAAAGTCCTCACTTTCTGAAAAAACAAGGCACCATATGTGTTGGGATTCGAACCCATTATATCAGCCATTGCTGATCTCTAAACCAAATTCACCAATAAGAGTTTAACACTTGCTGTAGGTGCCTTTACCTTAAATACAAGACGCGTCTTTTCATTATTTGACCATAATAATTCTCCAAACAATTGCTGTCTGCGTCTTTACATGCGTGATTATAACGCCCCTAAAAAGATTTATCACGGAAAAAAAGCTGCGAACTTAAAGTCCACAGCTTTTCTGATCAACTAATCTTTTCTTTATTAAATCCACAAAGCTCTCAGGAGCTATCACCTTTACCATCGGTCCGAAGGAAAGGAGACGTATCACCATCTCGGTCTCGTCATCCCTGTCATAGATGACCGTTACCTTATATTTCCTCTCATCAATATGCTCTGCCTGTTTTTCAAAGTGAGCGAAATGAAGCAGCACACGCTCCAAGGCGTTTCGCCTGTCATCAAGCTCAAATACCACTTTTCGTGAAGTCGCTTTCTTTAGCCCGTTTTCTTTGGTCTCATTTAGCGGCTCTTCAGGTCCTTTATATCTCCTGCAGTCGGATATGCGCCCGAGGTTAATGATAACTCTCGACTTTTTCCAGGCTCCTATCAGACGGAACTTATCATCCTTTTCGGAATACTCCAGATGGTCCGGTAAAACCGCCTGCCTCACTCTCTTTCCGGTACGGTTTTCCATATGAATGCTTAGCGGATACTGATTTTTGATGGCATCAAGTATCAAACGGAAGTTGCTGCG
>CACYIR010000173.1 GCA_902774525.1 uncultured Lachnospiraceae bacterium | reverse complement strand
TACGGATCATGGTGGGATCATCGTGGCCTAATATATCAAGCTTTAACAGGTTGTGATCAATGGAATGGTATTCAAAGTGTGTCGTAACTGTGGGTGTCTCCATATCGTTTGCCGGATGCTGTACCGGAGTAAATGAATAGATATTCTCACCCAAAGGAAGTACTACGATACCTCCGGGATGCTGGCCCGTGGTACGTCTTATACCTTCACAGCCTTTTGCGATACGTTCCTTTTCCGCATCACGGAGTACCATACCGTGTTCTTCGGCATATTTAGATACCAGACCGTATGCGGTTTTTTCGGCAAGAGAGCCGACAGTTCCTGCTCTGTACGTCTGACCTGCACCGAATATTACTTCGGTATAGTCGTGTGCCTTACTCTGGTACTCACCGGAGAAGTTAAGGTCGATATCGGGCTCTTTGTCACCGTTAAATCCGAGGAATGTCTCAAACGGGATATTCTGGCCTTCTCTTACAAGTCTGTGACCGCATACGGGACAGTCTTTGTCGGGCAGGTCATAGCCTGATTTAGAAACATATTCCTTACATATATCGGAGTCAAACTCATTATAATGGCACTCGGGACAATAATAATGAGGCGGCAGCGGATTTACCTCTGTGATACCTGACATGGTAGCTACGAAGGATGAACCTACGGAACCACGTGAACCTACCAGATATCCGTCCTCATTTGACTTCCATACGAGCTTCTGAGCTATGATATACATTACGGCGAATCCGTTTTTTATAATGGAATCAAGCTCGTGTTCTAGACGTTCAGATACCTGCTTGGGGAGTTCAGGTCCGTATATCTGGTGAGCCTTGGTCTCACAGATCTCCCTTAATGTCTTGTCACTGTCAGGAATGACAGGCGGTGCTTTATCAGGACGTACAGGGGTGATTCTCTCACACATATCAAATATGCGGTTCGGATTGGTTACTACTACTTCAAATGCTTTGTCTTTTCCGAGATAGCTGCACTCTTCAAGCATCTCATCTGTCGTATGAAGGTACAGAGGTGCCTGCTTATCAGCATCAGCAAAGCCTTTTGACGCCATAATGATCCTTCTGTATACTTCATCCTCAGGTCATTTTCGTTCTGTATTTCCGGAAATTTCTCGTCCTCTATCTGGTAATTGTTGTTACCGATCTGCTGGATCTCATAATAGTCGTAAAAGTCAGCTATACGTCTGATCTCTTCCATGGGCTTTTCATGCACTATAGCCCTGTAAAGCTCACCTGCTTCACACGCTGAACCGACTATGATACCTTCTCTGTTCTCTTTAAGCACACTCTTGGGAATCCTCGGCCAGCGACCGAAATACTTAAGGTGTGCTTCTGATACCAGTTTATACAGGTTGATACGTCCGGTATCATTCTTACACAACAATATGATATGGTATGAAGGCATCTTGCGAAGATCTTCTATACTGTATTTTCCGTCTTCGCCCTTTTTAAATACATGTCCTTTATCATTTGTGATCACATCGGGCTCGTCGTCTACTATATAGGCCTCACATCCGTATATGATCTTGAATTTCTTAGCTTTTTCCAAAGCTTCAGGATCTTTTATCTTTTTAAAATCGATTGCATGGTTAGCTATAGGGAATGACTGTACTACACCGTGGTCAGTAATGGCTATACCTCTGTGGCCCCATTCCAAAGCACGTTTAACTAAGACATCGGCAGGAATTACGCCGTCCATGTCGCTCATCTGTGTATGTGCATGAAGCTCGATACGCTTTACTTCGGCTTCGTCTCTGCGTTTTACGCGGAAGTCCTTTATGGGTTTGATACCTCTCACTTTTTGGATGGTGGTCTCGTGACCGGGCTCAAAATTATCGGTCTCGGCGCTTCCCTTTATCAGGAAGAATTTACCTTCCTTGATGGTGTTCACTACATTATTTTTATCATCTTCATCCCTGATGAAAAACTTACAGATGATACTGTCCGTAAAATCGGTCATACTGAACTTAAAGATGAATTTGCCTGTCTTGGTAGTTACCAAGTCATACACTTTAAGGACCATGCCCTTTATTACGACATCGCCCATATTGTCGATTATCTCGGATATATCAATTACATCACCTTCAACGGTTGTACCGTATACAACATCCGGATCGACGACAAGCTTTTTCTTAACGAATTTGGATCTGTCAAATGAAGAATATCCGCCTTTTGATTTGTCTTTCGACTCTTCTTTACCGCTTCCGGATTTAGAGGATTTAGATTTGTCGGAGTCAGTGTCACTCTTTTCAGCTTCTTTATCGGCTTTCTTTTCTCCCGGTTCGGCCTTCAGGCTGTTTTCCACTTCAGAAATATAGCTTTCCATATGCTCCAAGTATTCCTGATGTTCTTCCTCGAAGTCTTCTTCCTCATGCTCTCTGTAGGAAAATGAAAGATCGGCCTTAAGACCGAAATAATCATTCAAAAACGTAGTGATGGTTTCAGATATTTTCTTTTCTGTCTGGCGATTGATAAAATTATCGTCAAGCTCAATGTTTATCTTATCCTTGCCGACAGTGATATTTGCATTCTTGTAGATACTTTCAAGTAAGCCGGACTCACAGGAGAACTCATCGTCCACATACACACCGTATCTGCTCCAGATATCGGGCATATCGGCGTTTTCTCTTATGCAGCGGATGTGCAGATAGACATCCTTGCCTTCGGACATGAAAAACTGGTCAAGCAAAAGCCTTTCCATCTGCTTCCTGTCTTCCGTCTTTATGAAATTGTCAGAATCTATATATACATCCATACGGTTATGTTTGTTGGAACTAGTAATATCCGTAACAGATGATTTTTCAAACACTTTTTTTAATCTGGTTTCGGATTTTAATCCGTCAAATACTTCCAAAAACTGCATAAAAAACTCCTTGTCGCAGTATAAACCCCTTGCTACATATAACAAAGTATAACTAATAATTCCGCTATATTACGATAACAGTAAATCCAATTCCTTCTTAAATTCAGTAAGAAGGATATCCTCGGATACCTTCTTTATGATCTCACCCTTCTTAAATATCAGCCCTTCTCCTTTGCCTCCGGCAATTCCTAAGTCAGCTTCTCTTGCTTCTCCGGGGCCGTTTACCACACAGCCCATTACGGCCACCTTTATATCCTTATCAGTTGCCGGATATGTCTTGATCAGCTCCTGCACCTTGCCTGCCAGTCCAATCAGGTCGATATTGGTCCTTCCGCATGTAGGACATGATACCAGGTTGATGCCGCCCTTACGAAGCCCTAAGTTCTTAAGTATGGCTTTAGCAGTATCAACCTCGTGTATAGGATCGTCAGTCAACGATACTCTGATAGTATCACCTATACCTTCATATAATATGCCCCCGATACCTACTGCCGACTTTATGCTGCCTTCAGATAACAGTCCCGTCTCAGTGATACCGACATGAAGCGGATAATCCACTTTCTCTGAGATCAGCTCATGCGCTTTGATGGAAAGCATGACATCCGAAGACTTAATGCTTATAACGATATTTTCAAAATTATACTTTTCCAGAGCATCCACCTGCTTTAATGCACTTTCTACAAGTGCCTCGGCAGTTACATGTCCGTACTTTTGAAGCAGGTCCTTTTCGAGTGAGCCTCCGTTTACACCTACTCTTAAGGGTATCCCGTGTGCTTTTGCAGCAGCCACTACCTCACGTACCTTATCTTCCGAGCCGATATTACCGGGATTGATCCTAACCTTATCAGCACCGTTTTCGATGGCAGCTATAGCCAGCTTATAGTCAAAATGGATATCTGCCACAAGCGGGATATGTATCTTCTTCTTTATCTCTGAAAAAGCCTTAGCAGCCTCCATGTGAGGCACCGCACACCTGATGATATCACAGCCCGCAGCCTCAAGCCTTAATATCTGTGCTACAGTCGCATCCACATCCTCAGTCTTGGTATTGCACATAGACTGTATAGCTATGGGGTTATTGTTTCCTATCTTTACATTTCCTATTTTAACTTCTCTTGTAAGTTTTCTTTTCATATTTTTCCTTT
>CACYIR010000172.1:4551-5656 GCA_902774525.1 uncultured Lachnospiraceae bacterium | reverse complement strand
AGCGGCGAAGGGATCACAGTAAAGTATATATATGATGGTGGAGAAGCAACTGAACAGTCTCCCGAGTTTAGGAATGCAGGTACATATCCGGTAACAGTTTTGTTCACGGGTTCTGGTTATAATCCTGAAACTAAAACCATTAATGTTTCAATGGTTATCAATAAGGTGGACAGAGACGTCAAATTTACAGATCCAAACCCGAATGATATTCTTTTTGAAGATTCTTTTTCCACATCTTTTTCAAACCCGATAGTTTTTAAATCGGGAGAAGTAGTTCCCGTTACGTACAGCTGTAGTTCTACTTGCGCAACTGTTAGTCCAAGCGGCGCTGTTATTTTCTCATCGGCTGGAACTGCTAAGATTACTGCATTTATAGAGGGTGATGACAATTATAATGATACAGAAATATCGTATACTATAGGTGCAAAATTAGAAATATCTGATATGTCTTTTGATAGTCCCAAAATAGTAATTACCTATGGTGATGCGGTGCCTGATAATGATTTGACATTTAGTTCATCTCAACCGGGCTCATATGATACTTTATACGAAAAATATGGTAATTTTGTTGCTCGTATGATAAAGTATAAATAGGGCTTTAAAAAGATCAGTTTACTATAAAGGAGGATATGTATGTTTTGTGGGAGTTGTGGTGCAAGAGTAAATGATAATGACAGATTTTGTACTGTATGTGGAGCTATGAGATCATCGGTACAGACTGAGGCTACACAGAATCCTGTAGCAAATAATGCAAATGGACAACAAATTCCATATGTTCCGTATCAACAACCGGCTAATGGAAATATGATGGGATATGATGCTACCGCAGTTCCTCGGGCTATTGGTGCGATAGCTTCACTTTTATTTGCAATAACGCCCTTTTTACCTTTCGCTGGTGCTTGGGGAATAACAATGTCTGCACTGGAGGCATTTACAGAATATGATGCAGTTAATATGCTGGTTTTGACGATATTAGTTGTTGTTGGAGGACTGATTTCTATAATTGCGTCGATTTGTGCCAAACCGGGATGGTTGATTTTTGTTGGACTGTTAGGGTTTATATACTTCCTCTTCAGGTTTATAGTAACTATTGCTGCAGAAGGTG
>CACYIR010000172.1:0-4445 GCA_902774525.1 uncultured Lachnospiraceae bacterium | reverse complement strand
ATCGGTTTCTATGGGATTGGTTTTTGCTCGATTTTGATATTTATATGTGGGTTAGTAATTAACAGCAAAAAAACATCAAGATAATATAAGGAAAAGATTTAGTAGTAAGTATGAATAGGAGGCTGCCCATGAGTTTAGACCTGTTAGTTTTCTCCAAATCCAAGGCACCATCGGACCCGCTGGAGTTTTTAAAGTGGTTTCATAAGAAAGCGGAGTGGAAAGCAGACCGTGATTATTCCGATATCAAGGGTACCGATCAGCCGCTGGTGGATTTCTTTATGGAGATGATCAAGACTTACCCTGCAATGAACGGACCTTACGCTCCGACCGATGAGGAGTTTGAGCAGGATCCGGAGCTGGAGGACTCACCTTATCTTACGGATTATTGCATCGATGATGATCTGATTTATATGGCTTTTGCATATTCCGTGGCGGACGGGGACTTTGTGCAGAAGCTTGCGTTTAAGTACGGTCTCGGTTTTTTTGATATGTTCTTTATGTACCTCGATGAGGATACGAAGATACCGGTACCGCAGCTAAGTCCTGCACAGACTCTTAAGGAGCCCGGGCAGCAGGAGGCAAAAGAGCCTAAAAAAGGCTTTTTTGCGAGACTATTCGGGAAGAAATAGACAGGATACTGACATGCGGAAAAAGATAGTTGTTATTGTAAATGTTATATTGATAATACTGATGAGCATCGGCCTTTTTCTGATGTTTTCCAAGCATGCCCAGCGCAGCCCCGAGGCTTTTGTCGAGAGAGGCTTCAGGAACTTTCGGTATTTTACCATACTGTCAAATGTATATAGCGGGCTCGTGGCGGTAGTATATATCATCCTTTTGATATGCAGACGCAAGGCTGAATCCGGTACGCTGATGAGTATATTAAAGCTTACTTCATCCGCTGCGGTAGGGGTTACATTTACGGTTGTACTTGTTTTCTTAGGACCCCTGTATGGTTATGGCAGAATGTATAAGAATGCCAACCTGATATTCCATATGATCATGCCGTTGGTTGCCATGACAGAGTTTGTCGTATTCCCGGCATTTGAATCAGGGAAAGAAAATGCCTTCTCATTAAAAAAATGTTTATATGCCGGGATCCCGGTGGTGCTGTATGGTTCGGTATATCTCATAAACATTGGGCTGGGCGGATCGGACGGAACCTATCCGAACACCAATGATTTCTACGGATTCTTAAGATGGGGCTATCTTGCCGGGATATTGATCTTTGTCGTTATAGTGCTCATGGCAGTAGGGATAGCGTGCCTTTTAAGATGGATTAAGAAGAAATTGATAAACCCGTAAATGTCCGGAAAATGGAGTTAAAATACTATTATGAAAAAGAAACTTAACCTGTTTAGCGAGATAGCCATGTATCTTATACTGCTGGCGCAGATGCTCTATGTTTTTACGGGGACTATCGGGTGGTTCAAGGCGGTACTTACCGGAAAAAGCCGGAAGACAAAGGCAGGGCGTTTTGCCGATGCCGTGACACTCCTGCTTTTGCTCTGTGCCTGTGTCATGATGATAAGCAGCATGGGAGTATCGCGTGTTATATTCCCATGGTTTAAGTTCATGATGGAGCCGGTATTCCACCGGTATATGGCAACGGCAGTGCTTACGCTCTCCTTTATACATGGCGGCATGCATTATTATTTTATTGCCAAGTCTAAGAAAAAGGCTGTAGTGATCATCACCTTGCTCGCCATAGCCGGACTTGCGATAGGGCTGGCACTTGTGCCTTATCTTAACCGTCACTTAAGGAAGGTTGAGGTGGTTTTCGAAGAAAAAGTCAGAGGTGAGAAAGTTGAGATGACCGGAGAAACTCCTCTCGTGGTCTACTTTACGAGAGTGGGCAATACGGACTTTGAGCCTGATGTGGACGCCGTATCGGGAGCTTCTCTTATGAGAGCCGACGGTGTACTTATGGGTAACACACAGCTGATGGCCCTTATGATACAGGATGCCACAGGTGCCGAGGTGGTACCGATCACGCTTACGGGGGAAAAATATCCTTACTCATACATGGATACTGTATCGGTCGGCGGCAGAGAGATAAGGGAAGATGCAAGGCCTGCGATAGAAGACATAGATGTATCCGGACATGATAAGATAATCCTTATATATCCCATTTGGTGGGGGACGGTGCCGATGCCCGTAGCCACGTTCCTTGAGGCAAATGATTTTACGGGGAAGACGATATACCTGCTTGCGACCCAGGGTTCATACGGGTTTGCTTCAAGTACGTCCGATATCAGAAAAATGGCCAAGGGCGCTGACGTAGTAGAGGGCTTAAGTATATACTGCGATGATATACCGAATGTCCGCGCCGAGTTAGCGGAGTGGCTGAAAAAGATAAAGTAATTAGGAGAAAGCTGATGAAAGTTGTATTATTCGATCTGGACGGGACATTACTCCCGATGGATCAGGATGTGTTTGTAAAGGCATATTTTAAGGAATTATGTAAAAAGGCGGCACCCTTCGGGTACGATCCCGATAAGCTGATACAAGGTGTCTGGGCCGGTACCGGAGCCATGGTAAAAAATCAGGGCACAAAGACAAATGAGGACATGTTCTGGGATACTTTTGCGGGTATATTCGGTGAGAAAGCTTATGCGGATAAAGAGATCTTTAATGATTTTTACAGCAATGAGTTCGATCTGGCAAAAACGGTATGCGGGTATAACCCTGCTGCAAAAGAGCTGATAAAGAAGCTTAAAGCCAAAGGCATAAAGGTGGTGCTGGCCTCCAATCCCATATTCCCGGCTACGGCTCAGAAAAAACGTATGGAGTGGGCAGGGCTCGATCCCGATGACTTTATGTATATCACTTCGTATGAGAATTCGCATTACTCCAAGCCCAATATCAGATATTATGCCGAACTCCTGGAAAATATAGGATATGACGCGGCGGAATGTGTAATGGTAGGAAATGACGTGTCCGAAGATATGTGTGCATCCGAGGTTGGTATAAAGACATTTTTACTTACCGACTGTATGATAAATTCAAAAAATGCGGATATATCTTCTTTTGAAAAAGGGGGATATCCGGAACTGGAAAGGTTCCTTTTCGGGCTATGAAAGGGATCAAACAAAGACAAAGCTCCGTCGATCACAGGGACGGTTCTCTGATTGAATACAGGAGGAAAAACATGATTGACTATAGTGAGGAAGCAAAAAAGCTGCATAGGGAAGGTGAACGCTGTGCAGCGGCGGTATATAAGGCATTTAGCGATGTTAATGATAACAGTGACGGAGTGATCCCGCTTCCCAGAAGTGAAGACGGTAAGTGTGGAGCCGTTATAGCTGCGGAAAAACTGATAAGAGAGATGGGCCTTGGAGATACGGCTGATTTTGATGCTGAATTCACAAAACAGTACGGGTCTCTGAAGTGCGCCGAGCTCATCAAACAGCACGGACGCAGGTGCAATGAATTTGTCGGCTTTGCAGCCGGATATGTAGGTAATATCGTAAATAAATAATATAAGATGTATTAAGGGAAAGGGGTATAATATGGATTATGTATATGAAATGCCTGCGGGCATGTTAAAAGATTGCGAGAAAAAAGGTATTGTTGAGCGTTTTGAATACGATACGTTCACATATGAAGAGAATAACAAGCCCATGCACAAGGGGGCATGGGTATATCTGCCTTACGGATATGATAAGGAAAAGAAGTACAATATCCTTTATCTTATGCATGGTGGAGCTGTTACGGAGGACTGGTGGTTTAAGATGTTCCCGGACACGGTCACCATCCTTGACAATATGATGGCCGAGGGTATATGCGATCCCTGCCTCATTGTTACACCGACTTATTACAGGGGTGATGAGGAGGTCGATAAAAAGGGCGACTATATCACGGAGCACTTCTGTACAGAGCTACGGAAGGATCTGATCCCTGCGGTAGAGAAGCATTATCCTTCATATGCGGGCGGAGATGTATCTGAGGATAACCTGGTAAAGACCAGGGACCACAGGGCTTTTGCAGGTCTCTCCCTCGGTTCCATGGCTACTTACCGTGCTGCATTTTATAACAACTTTGATCTCTTTGCCTGGTACGGTCCTTTCTCAGGATGCGGTGGACCTTTCGGTGACCATGACTTGGAAGCCAAGAGAATATGTGAGACGCTGAGCTCCGGAGAGAAAAAGGGACTTGACCTTAAATACATGTTCTGCTGTAACGGTGACAAAGACATTGCGTATGCTGAGCACACGGATATTATGGGCAAGGTACTTCCTGTGTGTCCTCAGCTGAAGCAGGGTGTTAATTACGATTTCTTCGTGATCCCTGGCGGAGTTCACGACATGAAGGCATGGCAGCTGCACCTGTATCATGCCCTGCAGATCTTCTTTAAGTAGGAACAGGGACGGTTCTCTGATTGAAAAATGAGGAATGGAGATACATGGATTTTAAAGATTTATTAAATACAAAGGAATATGATT
>CACYIR010000171.1 GCA_902774525.1 uncultured Lachnospiraceae bacterium | reverse complement strand
AGGGTCAAGACGATAGCATTTGATGGTGTGCGATATCTCTGCATCAATAAAGAATGTGTCCGTGACGGAAAGGTTTATAAAGTATATAGTGAGAAAGGGTTTTTTAACGATAATATCAGGGTTAAGGCGATCGAAGTAGATACTATGGAAAGTCCCAGGGAAGATATGCTGATCATACTTTCTGGTATTGAAAGCGATAATAAGGCATATTATGCATTGATACCCATAGAAGGCCTGATCGATGGTGAAGCCATCGTGATAGAATCGAATAATAAAAAGTCCTAATGCTTCCGTTGCAACATAAATGGACAGAACACGGATGTGCTAAGAGTCAGGTACTCTAAAGATTTTTAGGAGCACCTGACTCTTTGGCTTTATGATGATTTATCTGTCACTTACTGACCTGCCATCCGGCAATACTGCGCTCTTTTGAATCAAAGTTCACGCCGATTTTTAAAAGTGTACGCTTATCTGCCGCATAAGGCAGAGCATAGCCCATATCCTCGATCTGCTGCAGAGCCTCATCTGCACTCTTGTCTCTTTTAAATTCAAATATATAGACATAATCATCCGTCTCAACTATGCAGTCCGCCCTGCCCTTTGCACTGTGGATCTCCGTCATGGTATACTGTCCTAAGAGCATGAATACGATATAGATCACGTTCTGGAAATTCTGCTCAACCTGTCGTTCATCGTCCGGATACGGCAGGCGGGCAAACAGGGCTGTAAACCGGTCCTTAAGAGAATCCGTTCTCCCTTTCTCGATATCCATTCCAAAGGAACGAATATCCAGCGGATCCAGTGCTTTTTCTTCATGCAGGAAGTAGGGAGCCAGACTTTCTAAGAAACCATATTTTACTTCATCGTTCGGATATCCCAGCTGATAGCTTCTGTATTTTTTATCATAGCCCTTGATTGTTAGATATCCTGACTGATAGAACAGCGGGATTGGATTCGGGTTATCAAAACGATAGTCTGTGAGAACAGTTTCCGGTGCATATAGTTCACCTTCTGTGATCTGTTTTGCATCAAACCCGGACTTCTTTAATTTATCGATCAGGAATGTCGGCGTCCCGGTAGCAAACCAATACATACCGAAATTCTTTTTATAGAATGCATTAAGCAGGCTGAACGGATTATACACGCCCTCTACATCATATGAAAAGTGGTATCCGTCATACATCTTCTTTAATTCCGCAATACAGGTCTCCCGGTCAATACCCTCTTTTTGTGCAAGCAGTTCTATTTCAATTGCAAATGTATCCGTCAGTTCCGACTGCGTGATACCGCATATCCCATTATAATCCTGGTCTAATGAAATATCATTCAATTGGTTCAGATCACTGAAGATGCTTACCTTTGAAAATTTGGTCACTCCTGTCAGGAATACGAATTTCAGATAGTAGTCATAGCTTTTAAGTGTGCTGAAGAACCCCTTGAAAACAGCCTTGTTATGCTCAAGCCTTTCCTCATCCGATTCCAGTAAAGCCTTATCGTATTCATCTACAAGAACTACAACAGGTTTTCCGCTCACTTCATAAGCCTTTTCAATAAGATTTTGGAATCTGCCGGCAAGAGAGTATGTACCTTTATCCACCCGGTATTGCTTTTCCCATTTTTCAAGGTGTCCTTCAAGGACGTTTTCTATCGCAGTTTCCCTTTTATATTCATCTTTATTGAAATCAAAGTAGAATACCGGATATTTCTGCCAGGCATCCGGTCCGTCACCTTCGAGCTCCATGATCTTAAGCCCGGTAAACAGCTCTTTCTTCCCCTCAAAATAAGCTCGCAGTGTTGATAAAAACAGGCTCTTCCCGAAACGGCGGGGACGGCTTAAGAAATATGGCAACCCACTTTGAGCAAGCCGGTATACATAGTCAGTTTTATCCACATATATGTATCCTTCACGAATCAACTTTTCAAATTCCTGTATCCCTATCGGCAGTTTTCTGTCCGGTACCATCACCCCTACCTCCTTATCCTGCATATCTTAATCCTTGTTCTCTCGGAACCGTATAATAATCTATGTTAAAGTATACCAATCTTTCAACCCTTTTTCAACTAAAACTTCGATATTTGTTTTCAATAAGGTACACTCTGATTTATAGTTACCCTTGACATCTCCCCGTAAAAATGAGATAATAAACCATGCCGCTATCGGGAGCAGATGTCTTTTACGGTCAGTTTACCGGCGGTTTAAGAGGAGGATATATAAATGGAAATCAAAACCGGTCTTACATTTCAGATGAAAAACGTTCTTGCCTTCAGAGGTAAGGTTACTCAGGAAACTCTTAACGAAAAAAGGAAAGAAATGGAAAACCTTATAAAGGAGTTTAATGCTAAGCCTGTACATCCCGCAGTTACCACTACTTACGGTGTAGAGCAGACTGCAAATGGTCCCGTCATGGATATGGAGGTTCTTATCCCTCTTGATAAGGATGTATCACATGAGATAGTAGTAAAGCAGCTGACCGAATACAGATTTAAGCCCCAGTTCTTACTTACCAATGCCCTTCAGGTTCATCACGAGGCTAAGGACGGTAAGCTTGAGGACAGCATCAAGGAGCTCTATAAGTACGTACAGGTTCATAACCTTAAGCCCCTTACCAACGGCTACAATATAGCATTCAACGATCCCGACGATCCCAACGAGCTTATCGTTGATATCATGGTCGGCATCGACCCTAACATTCTTTGATAATACTAAAGGTGTTCCATTCGGGACACCTTTTTTTAATGGTTTTAAAAACCAAAAGAACGATCTGGGGGGATCGTTCTTAAACATAGTCAAAAAAGAAGGCTGTGAAGTATGGGACGATTTTCAGTCCTTTTTTCACAGTCCCTCAAATAGATTTGTAAACCTCTCAAAAAGTTTGATTGTCCCAAAATCCTTAGAGTATCTGACGCTTTCGCCTGATCTGACACTTTGTTTGTAGTATTACTTTGCCAAGGCTGAAGCAATATCCGCTGCATAATCCAGCGGGATGGATAATTCCGTACAAATCTTATCAAATGTCTCTTTGAGGGTATCGATAGATTCTGAACTTATCA
>CACYIR010000170.1 GCA_902774525.1 uncultured Lachnospiraceae bacterium | reverse complement strand
ATTTATATCTATCCCGAACTTAAACAGACCTCTTGCAAAGATAATACTGAAGATGTTTAAAAATGCCATAATAAAGCCCAACGCAAACAGATCACTGAGTCCTACTCCCGAAAAAGCAAGTACAAGTAATGCTATTGCCAAAACGGCATTGATCAGGATTAATATTTTTTGTCCTTTTCTTAAACCTGTAAACCACTTCATAGTATCACCCCCGTACCGATATAAGTCAATACTACAATATGTATTATATCCTGTAAAGTGAATGCAGGTGCAAAATAAGGTGGTTATTTCCTAAAACAATTGCAATTATCGGCGGTCGGTAACACTTTGATCAATAACGAATGCTCCGGTATTCCCTTCATTCATACTGATATCAAAAATCTTATCCTTATATACGATAGCGGTCTTAATATCTTTCTTTGCTTTAACTATGAAGCTGACAAGATTTCCGTCCTTCCACTCCAGCTCTATCTCAGCTCCTCCCTGGATGCAGATACCGGATACATGTCCTGACTTCCATGCTTCAGGTAATGCAGGAAGCAGTACCGTCCTCTCCTCATTGCTCTGTACCAGCATCTCTGCTACACCTGCACAGCCTCCGAAGTTACCGTCTATCTGGAAAGGCGGATGGTTATCAAAAAGATTGGGTAAAGTTGACTTTACAAGCAGCTGTTCATAATTCTCATATGCTTTTTCCGCATTCCAGAGTTTAGCATAATTATTTAGTATCCATGCTCTGCTCCAACCGGTATGACCGCCGCCGTGAGCCAGACGTCTCTCAAGCGTCTTGGATGCAGCCGCACACAGCTCAGGAGTACCATCAGGAGTAATCTGACTTGAAGGATGCAGTCCGTACAGATGCGATATATGTCTGTGCCCCGGTTCATCCTCATCATAGTCTTCTATCCATTCCATTATTTGGCCGTGCTTTCCGATACGGTCAGGCTTGATCCTTGATAAAGCTTCCTTTATCTTAGCGTTCAGTTCGTCGTCTATTCCGAGTATACCGGCTGCCTTGATGCACTGTGAAAACAGATCGCGCAGTATCTGATTGTCCATGGTAACACCTATGCCGTTTGCTCCCTTCTCACCGTTAGGTAAGATATAAGTGTTCTCAGGTGATACTGAAGGACATGTTACAAGATATCCGTCATATTCTATAAGGAAGTCGAGGAAAAACTCTGCCGCCTCCCTCATTATCGGGAAGCACCTCTTTAAAAACTCTGTATCCTTTGTATATAAGTAATGTTTCCACTGATGAGTGCAAAGCCATGCAGCTCCCATTACCCAATACGATCCCGGTACCCACTGGTCCTGCACCGCGCAGTCTCCCCATATGTCCGTATTATGATGTGCCACAAATCCCCTGCAGCCGTACATTTTTTCTGCCGTCACCCTGCCGTTCGGGAGCATGCGCTCTATATGGTCAAAAAGCGGCATATGAAGTTCTGACAGGTTACAGCTCTCAGCCGGCCAGTAGTTCATCTCGGTATTGATATTAATAGTAAACTTGCTGCCCCACGCAGACTGGTAATCCTTACACCAGATACCCTGAAGGTTCAAAGGCAAGGTACCCTGACGACTGCCGGATATCATAAGGTATCGGCCGAAATTGAAATAAAGTATATCCAGCCCTATATCATATATATCATCATTACGGCTTGCTTTGTCATCCTGAAGGCGTATGCCCAAAGGAACTTTTCCGGATTCTTCGCTGCTCTCAGAATGACAGCCGGCTTCTATCCTCTCCTTCAGGTTCTTCAGTCTCTCATCAGTCGGCACATTATCATATTTATCAGAGCCTTCTATATTAAGTGATACCCTGTCATAATACTTCTTATAGTCAGCTATATGCCGGTCTTTCAGCTCATCGTATGAAAAAGCAAATGCCTTATCAAGTATTTCACCGCATTCCTTCTCAATATCTTTCATTCTGAAGGAAGTGCCTGCGGTAAGTACCAACACCGCTTCATCGGCATCTCTTACACCGAGCGATGCTCCGATTATCCTTACTGTACCGTTCTTGGCATACGCACGCAGCTCAAATCCGTAGTCCACTCCACCGCCACCGGTATTGCCCATACATATAAGACCATGTGTCTTTTGAAGCTTTTCGTCGGTATAATCCCAGTCAGCCCCGCTACCTGTCTTTTTTATATCGGTCTCATAGGGCTCCCTTGATATATCACAGTCAAAACTGATCTTATCGGGACCGTCTGCGGTAATCTTTACAACCAGGCAGTCATCAGGCGCACTGATAAATGCTTCTCTCGTATATACCGTCTCGCCGATCCTGTATGAACACTTATACACAGCATTTGCTATGTCAAGCACTCTTGTATAATCCTCTGCAGTCCAGCCATGCTTCATATATATACGAAGGTCACCCAGTGTCTGGTAAGGATGCTCTGACTTCGGTACACCTGAAAGAGAAGCCAGCATCAGTTCCTCAGCTTTTGCTATCTGACCATTCTTTAAGTACTCTCTTATTATAGGAAGAGCTTTTTTAGCATCCGGATTATTCCTGTCACGAAATCCGCCAAACCAGCAGCTGTCCTCATTTAACTGAAAATATTCAAATCCCACAGCACCATGTGCCATTGCGCCTATCCTGCCGTTTCCCAAAGGGAGTGCCTCTTCCCACCTCATGGCAGGCTTGTTATAAAATAATCTGTCGTGCATACTACCTATCCTCAACTTTTTTATTATTTATGTCATCCTGAGCGTTAGCGAAGGATCTTTTATTAATATAAATCTGTACTATCAACGTAATTACTATGATCACCAGACATGCGGCCTGATTGACCGATATTATCTGATCCACATGTGAACTCCTTAAGAAATCCAGTGAGCCTTTTGCCAGTGCACATATTATGACCAATATCGATACGCTATATTTTGATCTTATCTTGTATTCCAGTATAAGTCCGAATAAAAATATCACAAAGAATACTACTGTCTCCGTCAACTGTACCGGAAACAGCTCCACATCCGGACGATGTGCCAATCTGCCGGAGTATGTAACTGAAAACGGACCGTCATATTCGATGCCGTAGCAGCATCCCACAAGGAAACATCCCATTTTTGATATAGA
>CACYIR010000169.1 GCA_902774525.1 uncultured Lachnospiraceae bacterium | reverse complement strand
GAGAACAGGCCTTCTTTTTCGTACTCTCTGCAAAGCTCTGCCACCTTATCCGGGAGATCCGCCTTTTTACCCTTGATAAATGCCGGCTCCTCCCCGTGTCTGATGATGGGCTCGCTCGGGTATATCTCAAATGTGCCGTGTTTAAGTATGTTGGTGGCAAAGTGTGATATCTCTATGGTATTACGGTAACTTTTCCTGAGCATCATAAAGCCATCATACTCGGCATCGGTCAGATACAGCTTTCTTAAGGCCGTCCAGTCGTTTAATCCCGAGGTGTATCTGATATTCTGCGATACGTCACCCATGATGGTGTACTTGCAGTCATGCACGCACTCCTTTAGCACCAGATAAGCCATCATGCCGTAGTCCTGTGCTTCATCTATGACTATATGGTTCGCTTCGCTTATGACATGTGTCTCGTTTACACGGTGGTGGATGTAGGCTAATGCTGCAAGGTCATATACATCATATTCCGTGATCTTGACACGGGCGGTTTTTACGGGGGGCTTTATCTCTTCCGAGCTACTCGTCTCACTTGATCCTGCAGCGTCTTCTTTCAGAGTCTCCTGCCCTTTGCTGCCTGTCTTCTTCCCTGCCTTCCAGGTAACCTCTCTTTCCTCGTACCTGTAGGTGGGCTTCAGCTTGTCAGCGTTTTCCAGGGTACTTATAAAGTCATCATATATCTTATATATCGAGCCCTTAAACTCCTTTTCTCCTATCGGACATCTGTATGCACTCCTGATAGCCTTTCTTTCCTTTTCAGTGTAGGACATACCCTTATATGAGAGTTCGTTTTCCAGGTTCTCCTTTATCTCGTTGTTTAGGAAATCCGTCTTAGTCTGTACGGAGAACTGCGGGTTGTCATCTATATATTTCTTTATGGCCGAGCCCCTGAGCAGGCACACCGGACCGCTTTTTCTGCCGGTAGGATTGTCACGCCTGTCGTATATGCCCGCCACTCCGTTCTCAAAGCCTTCCGTAAACTGATCGGGATAGAGCATCACATCCTCGGTCTTTATCACGTTTCTCTCGTACTTATCAAGGAAAGCCTTTAACGCCTCAAAATACTCTTCCTTTCCCTTAAGCGCCGCAGCAGGGTCACTGTTATCCGTTTCCCTTATGGCATACCGGAAATGATCCCAGTCGGTATACATCAGTCTGGTAAAAAGCTCCTCCATGGTCATCTGACCGAATCCGTCCACGCCAAGGTCAGGCAGCACACCGGTGATATACTTTAAGAGCATCTTATTGCTGCCTATTACGTAGAAGCTTTCAGGCTTTAGGTAATCTCCGTAGTTGTACAGCAGATATGATATCCTGTGCATAGCGACAGTAGTCTTTCCCGAACCGGCTACACCCTGTACTATTAAGTTGTGTTTAGGGGACATTCGTATGATATCGTTCTGTTCTTTTTGAATGGTAGCAATGATTTCATTTAAGACAGCCTGTTTGTTTTTGGCCAGATATTTGTTTAAGAGTTCATCATCCGTAGCAGCTTCCGAATCATAATAATCATTCAGCTTTCCGTCGGATATGTCAAAAGTACGTTTAAGAGTAAGATTGATGTTTACATCATCACCCACAGGGGTTTTAAAACTGACATTACCAAGACCGTTTTCATAATAAGCATTGGAAATAGGAGCTCTCCAATCGGCTACAAGTACGTCTGCCTGATCACGCCGTATACCGGTACGTCCGATATATACAGAGTCATTGTCAAAGATTATCCTGCCAAAATAAGGCTTTTGAGCTTTTTTGACGATAGCCTTTAACTCTCCTACTGTGTCACGGTAACTGTTTGCTGCGTTGTCAATAAGGGGTGCCACTTCATAGTCGCCTTCGGCGTATTGCTCCTGAAACACGGCTATGGTTTCCTTTAGCGATTTGCTTCGTTCTTCCAAGGTACCGACTTCTTTTTGCACCAAATCCGAAACTTCCCTAAAAAAACAAGTTTCATAATCCTTGCCGGATTCGGTGTTCAGTCTTCCCGGTAGTAGATTACCCATGCAGTTTCCTCCTGGTATAGTTTTAAGTTGTGAGAGATTTATAATACCACTTTAGGGGAACGGTGTCAACAAAAATCTGATAATTCTCCTGACTTTTCTTGACAATATTTAAGTTTTATTCTAAAACAATGTATATAAGAAAAAAGAGCCTTATTTAAGGAGCACCCACATGACACTGCTTAATGATCACCTGAAGAAAACCTTCGGCTGCAAGGTATATAAAATAGCCTTAAACGGCGGATTCACCTGCCCCAACAGGGACGGGACCTTAGATACGCGCGGGTGCATATTCTGCTCTAAAGGGGGCAGCGGTGAGTTTGCGGAGGCACCCTCTCTCAGCATAACCGAGCAGATAGAACGCGGAAAACAGCGTGTAGCCGGCAAGATCAAAGACGGGAAATACATAGCATACTTTCAGGCATTTACCGGGACGTATGCTCCCGTAGAACGCCTTGAAAAGCTATATATGGAAGCTATAAACCACCCTGATGTGGTAGGCCTATCCATAGCTACCAGACCCGACTGCCTTTCGGATGATGTACTTGCACTGTTAGACAAATGTAATAAGATAAAACCCGTATGGGTGGAGCTCGGCCTACAGACCATCCATGAAAAGACGGCAGAATACATAAGGCGGGGCTATGCCCTCCCGGTATATGATGAAGCCGTTAGAAAGCTTCGCGAAAGGAACCTGGAAGTCATTACCCATGTAATCCTCGGCCTCCCCGGCGAAAGCACTGAGGATATGGTTGATACAGTACGTTATGTATGTGCTCACGGTGCCACCGGCATCAAGCTCCAGCTGCTGCATATACTTAAAGGCACCGACCTCGAGAAAGAATACAACGAGGGGCGTGTCACGCCCCTCACTGAAGATGAATATATCAATGTGTTAAAACAATGTGTATCCGTCATCCCTGATGATGTGGTCATCCACCGCTTAACCGGTGACGGGGATAAAAAGCTGCTTGTCGCTCCTCTTTGGAGTGCAGACAAAAAGCATGTCATAAACAGGATACAGAAAAATGTGATATAAAAAGCCTCAATCGAGCCGCTCATCAGACGATTCATATCCATCGGGCGGTCCATATTCTTTTACAAAAGAACTTTGAGCTTCCGGACTAATCCACGCAATACAATTTCCATAAAGGAAATCTCCTGCCATATAATA
>CACYIR010000168.1 GCA_902774525.1 uncultured Lachnospiraceae bacterium | reverse complement strand
TACTCTGCCATATCCTTAACCTTACTGAAAGACTCCTGTCCTCTTAATGCCAGATTTCTTCTCGAGATATCAAGGCTTGAAAGCAGAAGATACGAAGCACTCGTAGTCTGGGTCAGGTTAATGATCTGGGCTACATATTCCCAGTTAACTGTCTTATTTACCAACAAAAGCGAGCTCTGTGTAAGGCTTCCGCCGGACTTATGCATGGATACGGATGCCATATCGGCTCCGGCCTCCATAGCAGAAACCGGCAGGCTCTTTTCAAAGTAGAGATGCGTTCCGTGCGCCTCATCTACCAGGCAGAGCATCTTGTTTTCATGAGCCAGCTTAACTATACCTCTTAAGTCCGAGCAGATGCCGTAGTACGTGGGATTATTTACAAATACACATACCGCATCCGGGTTTTCCTTAATGGCTTTTTCCAGCTCGGATAACTCCATGCCGAGCGCGATGCCCAGCTTTTTATCCACCTCGGGATTAACATATACCGGCACTGCACCGCAGAGCACCAATGCATTGATGACGCTCTTATGAACATTTCTCGGAAGTATGATCTTGTCGCCCGCACGGCATGCAGTAAGTACCATGGCCTGTACAGCCGATGTAGTACCTCCTACCATAAAGAAGGAATGATCTGCACCGAATGCCTCTGCTGCCAGCTCCTCCGCTTCCTTTATGACGGACATTGGATGACACAGGTTGTCAAGCGGCTTCATGGAATTAACATCCAGGCTTACGCATTTTTCCCCAAGGAGCTCTTTCAGCTCGGGGTTACCGCGTCCGCGCTTATGTCCCGGTACATCAAAGGGGACTATTCTCTGTTTTCTGAATCTCTCAAGTGCTTCATACACCGGAGCATGCTTTTGTGCTTCTATGTTCATAGCAGGTTCCAGGCCTTTCTAAAAATATAAAAGGACAGACTTAACATCTGTCCTGAAACTACACGCTTAATTCAATAAACTATCCACAGAACCAATGGAAACCAATGGCTGCACGTATTGACCTATTCAGAAGCGATGTTACCTAATGTGGCCTTTCGCCACCCGCGGCAAACGCCCCGCCTGTCCGTATGGGCTTAACCAAAATGGTGGGCAATAATGCATGAATAGTCTAGATTCATGTAAGCATTACTATATCATAGAGTTGTTGAAAATGCAAGGAATATTTATAATAGTATTATTAGAGTTTTTGGGTTAAATCTGTTTCGATGATAATTTTTTTACATGCATTACAATAATATGCAGGGATTTCGATGGCACTGCCAACTGCATTTTGAGCTCTTGCTGCCGTAATAACCCCCAGTTCTCCCATTATATCCGATAAAAAACCGGGATCTCCGGTGCACCAGCATACTTTTGCTGCTCCGCGTTCTCCCCTGCAATTTATATATCCACGGTCCATTTCCCTGTTACAATATGGACAATTTCTGTCATGCATCCTGCTGGTTTCCACAAAATCCTGCCATGGTCTTTCTTTTTCCTGTGTTCCATCCGCAATTATCTTTGCTCCACATTCGGGACATGTTCTTATACCGTCCGGTATTTCAGTACCGCACATAAAACATTTCATCCGTCATTCCTCCGTTTACAACTATATATAATAGTATTATTATACCAAAATCACAAAAAGAATATTTCTTTATTTTTCTTCCACTTTCATGTACCAGCGGCCTTCGTTGGCTCTGGAGTTCCTGATGAAGCGGTCGGCCTCATCGGTGACCTCCTCGATGATGTCGGTATCGATATTGTGGCCGCAGTTTGAATATACCACCAGCTTACAGTGAGGTAGGCTCTCAGCGGTTCGCATCATAAGCTCCATCTTGCTGATGGGATCCTCCGTACCTCCGATAAGAAGGGTGGGAACCGTGATCTTTTTCAGTTCCTCGCAAAGTCTCTCCTCGGTTTTGAGTCCCATGAGAGGTCTTCCGTAATCTATAGCTTTCTCTCTCGGGTCGGGAGGCGTGTTGTTTTTACTGATGTGATCGGCCCTGATCTTACGTCTTAATGCTCTCGCGGGATCGTTATCAATCTCAGGATCAAAGGGCGGCGGGCACTTGATGATACCCTGCTCAAGCATCTGGCGGTAGGACATGGTACCTTCCTTAAGGCTGTGAGGTCCTGCCACTACAGCTATAAAGGACTCCACCCTCTCCTGATGTCTTAACATCAGATGCCAGCCGACACCGGCACCGTGGGATGCTCCCATGTATATGAACTTCCCGATGCCTAAGGCATCTGCCACTCTTACCACATCATCGGCAAATACATTGTACCAGTCCTCCCCGTAGTCTTCCTCCACATAAGATGACGGAGCAAATCCGCGGAGTGTTATGCAGTATACATGATATCCCATCTCTGCCAGCTTCTGCTGCATCCCCTTAGGATAAAATCCTACCTGTGCGGACAGGATATAGTTTTCGCCCTGACCGTATTCTTCGTAAAAAAGTTTGATTTTTTCGTTAATGTCAACGTACCCCATTTTTTCTCCTCTTCCCTTTTCCGAATGTTTTAGATTCTTCGTGAAGCGAAAAATCTTATGGCTTTAACCAGCCCTTTGCAATTGCATTATCTATATTTTTCTCAACCCACGGATAAACCGAAGGCATGAATTTTTTAACTATCGACATCCTTTTTTCCACTGCTGCCCGGTCCGTCGTCCCGCTTTCCACCCAGGTGTGGCCTTCGGTTAATGTATTGTGGAAAAACGGCTGTATCCTGTCAAGACATGCTGCATACTTTGAGTCCGCTGTCTCCATCCTGTCAAACTCTTCCCACAAGACTCTTATGTATGCTCCCTGTTCTTCGGGCAGTAATGCAAACAGCCTGTCTGCTGCCTTTTCCTCGCGTTCGGCTTTGCTCTTATTTCCTTCCACGTCATATGCAAAAGTATCTCCTGCATATATCTCTATCAGGTCATGTACCACGCACATCTTTATGGCATGTCCGATATCCACGGGCTCACTCGCATATTCCTCAAATAAAAGCGCCATAACAGCGATATGCCAGGAATGCTCGGCGTCATTTTCCCTTCTGCTTTTATCCAAAAGCATGGTGCGGCGGAGTACCGAGGTCATCTTATCTATCTCTGCGGTAAACTTTAGCTGCATGTCAAGTCTGTCCATACCGCTGCTGATGAAATCTTCTATTCCCATAATTAGTTATACTCCTTACTTTCCTTTAACATTGATCAC
>CACYIR010000167.1 GCA_902774525.1 uncultured Lachnospiraceae bacterium | reverse complement strand
TGTACGGAAGTATAAACATCTTCTGCCACAAGTCTTTCACTAAGAAGAACAGCATCCTCGTAGTTGTAACCTTCCCAGGTCATGAAACCGATCAGAGGGTTGGTACCGAGTGCAAGCTCGCCGTGGTCTGTAGAAGGACCGTCAGCGATAACCTGACCTGCTTTAACCACATCGCCCTTGTTAACGATAGGTCTCTGGTTGATGCATGTACCCTGGTTGGATCTTGTGAACTTGATCAGCTTGTAATCATCGCGGGTACCGTCTTCTCTCTTAATAACAATATTGGTAGCTGTGGACTTCTCAACCTTACCGTCTGCCTTAGCTATAACGCAGACACCTGAGTCAACTGCCGTCTTCTGCTCCATACCGGTACCTACAACGGGCGCCTGTGTATGAAGAAGCGGAACTGCCTGACGCTGCATGTTCGAACCCATGAGGGCACGGTTAGCATCGTCGTTCTCAAGGAACGGGATAAGGGCTGTAGCTACAGAGAATACCATCTTAGGTGATACGTCCATGAAGTCAACCTTTGTCTTCTGGAACTGTGATGTATCCTCTTTGAAACGTCCTGATACGTTATCATTTATGAAATGACCCTGCTCATCAAGAGGGGTATTAGCCTGAGCTACTACATACTTATCCTCTTCATCTGCGGTCATGTATACTACATCATCGGTAACTCTGGGATTTTCGGGATCGGACTTATCAACCTTACGGTAAGGAGCCTCAACGAATCCGTACTCATTGATCCTTGCATATGATGCAAGTGAGTTGATCAGACCGATGTTAGGACCTTCGGGAGTCTCGATAGGACACATTCTTCCGTAATGTGAGTAGTGAACGTCACGTACTTCGAATGATGCACGGTCACGGGAAAGACCGCCGGGACCAAGTGCCGAAAGTCTTCTCTTGTGAGCAAGCTCACCAAGAGGGTTATGCTGGTCCATGAACTGTGACAGCTGTGAACTTCCGAAGAAAAGAGGGTTATGCTGGTCCATGAACTGTGACAGCTGTGAACTTCCGAAGAACTCCTTAACTGCTGCAGTTACGGGCTTGATATTTATAAGGTTCTGAGGACTTACATTATCAAGATCGGTAGTGGTCATCCTCTCACGGACAACTCTTTCCATTCTTGAAAGACCGATACGGTACTGGTTCTGTAAAAGCTCTCCGACTGCCCTGATACGTCTGTTTCCTAAGTGGTCGATATCATCCTTGTTGCCTACGCCATACTCAAGATGGATGTTGTAGCTGACTGATGCGAAGATATCTTCCTTTGTGATGTGCTTAGGGATAAGAAGTGCAACATTACGCTTGATGGCATCCTTAAGCTCATCAACATTATCATACTGCTCTAAGAGCTCCTTAAGTGCGGGATAGTATACAGGCTCTGTGATACCGAGCTCTGCCTTTACCTTGTCTGTGCACTTGAAGGGAACATGACAAGCGATATCAACTGCCATGTTTGATATAACCTTAACATTGTGATCTTCTGCCTTAACTGTGATGGAGAAGATACCAGCATTCTGGATCTTATCTGCAAGCTCCTCTGTGATCATGGTACCTGCCTTGGCAAGGATCTCACCTGTAGAGCTGTCAACTACATCTTCTGCTAACGGAACACCTACAACTCTTCTCTTTAAAGCAAGCTTCTTATTGAACTTATAACGTCCGACCTTGGCAAGATCATAACGTCTTACGTCAAAGAACATGCTTCTGACTAATGAGTCAGCACTTTCGATAGAGATAGGCTCGCCGGGACGGAGCTTCTTATAAAGCTCTTTTAAACCGCCCTCATAGCTGTCTTCTTCTGCAACCTCTGCGGGCTCCTTTGAAAGGGAAGCCTGGATCTTGGGCTCATCACCGAACATATCGATAAGCTGAGCCTTTGTACCAACGCCTAAAGCACGCAAAAATACCGTGATAGGAACTTTCCTGTTACGGTCTACACGTACATAAAAGACATCGTTAGAGTCTGTTTCATATTCAAGCCATGCACCACGGCTGGGAATAACCGTACATGCATAAAGCTTTTTACCTAATTTGTCATGGGAAATCTCGTAGTAAATACCGGGAGAACGTACAAGCTGGCTGACGATAACACGCTCAGCTCCGTTGATGACGAAGGTACCTGTCTCGGTCATAAGAGGGAAATCACCCATAAAAATCTCATGAACCTTGATAACGTCCTCGTCTTCTTTATTATGAAGCCTTACCTTTACTTTAAGAGGTGCCGCATATGTTGCATCGCGTTCCTTGCATTCCTCGATAGTGTACTTAACGTCATTTCTGCAGAGCTGGAAGTCGATAAATTCAAGACTCAGTTTTCCGTTGTAATCTTCGATGGGAGAAATATCCCTGAAAACTTCATGGAGACCTTCAGTAAGGAACCAGTTGTAAGAATCCTTCTGAACCTCAATAAGGTTAGGCATCTCCAGAACTTCCTTCTGCCTCGAGTAACTCATTCTTACGCCCTTACCGACCTTGATAGGACGTATCCTGTTTTTTTCCATCATAGATGTGTCACCCCTTGGATTATTATGATTAAAAATTTACTTGCAATCGTCTAAAAATGTGCTATAATATATGTGTATGGGCATAATTTTAGATAATCGCGCATTGTTCATAATAACACATATTTTTCAAGATGTCAAGACGGAATTTTTTTTAATTTCCCGTCTTTTTTTATTTAATATATATCCGAACTTCTCTTTTTAACCAAGAGCGAGCTGTCGCAGTATATCATAAACAACAGCCTTTATCATAATATCACTTCCCAAAACAAAAAACAGGCTCGTGACGGGTATGCTCCCGGGACGAATTGCCTGTGTGGCAATCTCGTCCGGGATGCTGCCCGGACAGAGCCGCTTCCGATATCTTTTGCGATATATGATAAAGGCTGCCGCATTTACTGCGACAGCCCGTACTTAACTTTTTAAGCCCAAGGGTCCTCAGACTCAGGTATCCTGATATCACTTAAGCAAAGGATCTCATTTAAGAACCACTGGTTGGTAGAAGGCTTTCTTCTGAGCTTTACCTGTCTCTCGGTATCAGCACCGCTGCTCTTTACCCACATGATAGCCCAGTTCTCATTATCGAATGAGTAAGGATTCTCATATACTGTGATGGTGAAGGGCTCTGTAGGGATGTAGCCGTTCTTGGGTGATGTACCTGCAAAATATGAGAAAGGCTTGTAGTACTTTCCTGTAAGTCTCTCTTTGATGAAGCTCTTCTCATAACCTGACAGTTCTTCCGGTCCTTTAAGGAAGTTAAGCATCTCATGAGTAGTATCTACATTTCTCTCATAGTTGCAAAGAGCTAAAAGCACAAGTGCTGTTGTCTTAAAAGGTGAATCAAGGCATGCCTCGGGGAATGACTGAAGCTCAGCCACGCTGTTGGGGATGGTGCTGAAGGTAAAGGTCTGTGAACTGTTCTTGCCCTTGCCTACGCCGTCTTTGTTTCCGCCGGTAGCATTGTAATATGCATTGTTTACGGCAGCATTGGTGTTCTGCTTAAGACTGTTTACAGCAGAATTCTTTAAATTATCAAAAAAACCCATAAAAAATACCCTCCTGAATATTTTATGAATAAAATCATACCAAAAAATATTATACAACACATCGGTACTTTTGTCTACCTATTATGTAAAACGACTATCCGCGGCCGGCCGGACACACTCATAAACCATCCGGCTTCGCCGTATGCCGCCGCTTAAGCGGCTTCTGTTTACTCGTGCGTCTTGGCCAGCCTCCCCGGCCTAAACCTGCAAAGCACACTCCCGCAAATAAACTTGCGGATTGCACTTATGCAGTTTACGCCGCGGATAGTCTCTTTCTCACATGTCCGGAATAACCACTCCCGACAGTCTCGCATGTATAGCAAGCTCCGTTCGGGTCTCGAAGCCGGTTTTGTCAAGCATATGGTTGATGTGGGTACGTACGGTGGAAAAGCTGATGCCCAGTCTGTCGGCTATCTCCTGATCCGGGCAGCCGGTAGTAAGTATGCGGAGCACTTCAAGCTCCCTGTCGGTGAACTCCGAGCTGTCTGCGAGTCCGAGCTTTACCGTGGGCGGGGCATCGGGATATACCTTTTCTCCCGCCATGGTCCTGTCCATGACAGAGAGGACTTTCGTCCGTCTCCTTGTACCAGAAGCTGTCCACTCCTATGCTCTTTGCTCTTTCCATAAAGCTTACCTCGGGCATGGAGGTTACGAGCAGTATTTTTATCTCAGGCTTACTTTTCTTTATCTTTTCGGCAGCTTCAAGTCCGCTGGGGCCTTCTGCCATTACCACATCCATGATGATGAGGTCCACCGGCATGGTGAGTGCATATATATCTGCCATCTTTGCTAAGGGAATGGCTTTTACCAGCTTATAATCGCTGCTGCCCTCCACCATCATCTCCATCAGGTGTCTTGAAGTATTTTGATCATCCACTATAAGTACGTTCCACATATTTTTCTTCTCCGTTTCATTTATTGTTTTGCCCCTCATCCGTCACGCCTTTGGCGTGACACCTTCCCCTCGGAGGGGAAGGCTTTGGTTCAGGATGACAGATCCAATATCAATTTAAATCCGCCGGCAGTCTCTATCTTCATGTCAAAGCCCGCGTCTTCCGCCATCTTTC
>CACYIR010000166.1 GCA_902774525.1 uncultured Lachnospiraceae bacterium | reverse complement strand
TTTCCGTACTTCTCCATCTGCTCCTTGATAAGCGCACCGTCATCAAAGTAGTTGATCTTCATGGCAGCCTTTACATCTGCAAGAGTACGCGCTGCCACAGCTTCAGCCACCTCGCTGCCCTTCTTTAATATCTCGTATACGCCGGGGATATTCTGCTCCCACTCTTTTCTGCGGGCTCTTATCGGAGCAAGCTCCTTCTCAAGTACCTTGATAAGGAACTTCTTAACCTTAACGTCTCCTAAGCCGCCGCGCTTGTAGTGGTCCTTAAGCTCATCCAGACTCTTGTACTCAGGCAGGAATTCTTCAAAATCCTCAGGCTTGCTGAATGCATCAAGATAAGTAAATACGGTATTGCCCTCAACCTGTCCGGGGCACTGTTCTCAGGAAGCAGGATCTTGGGCTCTACAAGTGCTTCGCCGTATACGGAATTAAACTTATGTACTATCTCCTGGCACTGCTCGAGCATAGGCATCTGATCCTCACCTACAGGCACCGTAGTAGCCTTAAACGCTGTAATATCGGCAGCCTGGCTGATAGGATATGTAAAGAAGCCTACCGGAATACTGGTCTCAAAATTTCTCATCTGGATCTCCGACTTAACGGTAGGATTTCTCTGCAGACGTGAAACGGTTACCAGGTTTGCATAATAAAAAGTAAGCTCTGTAAGCTCAGGAACCATTGACTGTATAAAAAGTGTCGACTTTGCAGGATCAAGACCTACCGAAAGATAATCAAGTGCCACCTCCACGATATTCTGACGTACCTTCTCGGGGTTGTCAGCATTATCGGTCAAAGCCTGTGCATCAGCTATCATAATAAAAATCTTGTCATATTCTCCGGAGTTCTGAAGCTCCACCCTCCTCTTTAACGATCCGACATAATGCCCCAGATGAAGCCTTCCTGTAGGTCTGTCTCCTGTAAGTATTATTTTCTCCATAATGATGTCCTCTCCTATATACTTATTTTCTTATATTATAATGGCTTATTCATACATTATCTGTATCATACACCTCATCCACCGCTTCGCGGTCCCCCTTCCCCTCGAGGGGAAGGCTTTTTCTTGGTCTTAATCCATTCTCTTCTTCTCTTATCCTCTTATCCTCTTATCCTCTTATTCTCTTATTCTCTTATTCTCTTATTCTTCTTCTCTACCGGCACAGGTCCTGCCGGAAGCATCGGAGTATCACTCCGGTTTAAAACCATAAAGCGAGCAGCCTGTATGCCTCGTTCATATATGTATCATAGCAAGGCAAAAACCGATTATCCGAATCGGTTTTTGAGCGATGCACAAGTATGCCCGGTATCAAGCGGGCATACGCTTGCAAGCGTCCGCAGCGTCGATACATATAGGGACGATGTGCATATGCGAAGTGGAGACGGGTCATAAGACCGCCCGGTGCTTCGGCAGGACCGTCCGGTCCACACTCATTTTATCATTACCTGCTCAATCTGTATCGCATTATCCTCTTCCGTATCCGAGATATACTTCCTGTAGATATCGTAGTAGATATCAGTACGTCCCTCGTCCGTGATATAGGAAATACTGTCGCAGGTTTCCTTGTCGTTCTTTATGATATTGACGATTTCCTGATTATATCTCATTTTCTCGTCACTTTCAAGCTCATCTGCAAGCGCCGGCAGCCAGGTCTTGCTCTTCGTATAATTTCTGCCCAGCGTATCGGTAGCCGCATCTATACAGTCTGCGATGGTGATGATATCCACCATTATCTTCATCCTGTCACCGATGCTGCTGAAGGACTCGGGATAACCCGTCTTTCCGTCAAAGCTCTTGTGATGTCCCTCTATCACCGAACTGTATTTTTCGGCAAGCTTGGTACCCGCCAGCAGCTCCGCACCAAAGGTCGGATGCTGTTTTATCAGGTAAAACTCCTCATCGGTCAGCTTTCTCGTCTGCTGGTTGATGATATCCGAGATGTAAGCTTTGCCGATATCATGCAGATGCGCACAGCGGTCTATGTAGTTGACCAGATACTGTCTTCTGTTCCGCACCAGATGCACGTCCCTTGTCCCCAAAAGCTCAAAGAACATATCGGGAGTCTTGTCTATCAGCGCATTCATGATGATGCTGGCGATCTTGCCGACCATCATGGAATGTATCAGTGTCATGGAATTACGGTTCAGGATAACCTCCTGAATGTACTCCAAAGACTCTTCCTCGGCATATGCGGTCCTAAGCATCAGACGAACCGTACGGCAGAGGTCGTCATTTATGTAACCGTTGCTGGCAAGATGCGGCATGGAGGTGTATATCTTTCTGAACTCCGCAGCCATCTCGTAGAACAGTTCTTCCCTGTTCTCCAGCGTAACATTCGGGAACGAAAGTGCTCTGAAGCACTCCTGCATACAGGTGATCTTTTTCTGGTAGGTATCATCCGTCGTATGCGAATTCAGCACCGCATGATAATCTATCTCGACATCATTTTCCCTGTAGTACCTGAACAGCAGCGTTACCGCGGTATCGGGCCTGAAATTGCCGGCATACATGTTGCACCAGACATATGTGACCGCATTGACCGCCGTCTGCTTGTTCAGATTTTCCCTGGTGATGCCGTCGGGAAGCAGCTCCAGCACTACATATTCCAGTATCGCCCTGTCAGGCTTCGAATCAGACCTCACAAGAGCCCACATAAGAGCCTCCTTGGTACGCTGGAGAAAATCGTCGAAATCGATCTTGTCTTCGTCCAAGGAGCGCACATCCTGCCTCTGCAGGAATTTCTTGAAGTTCTCGTACATAACGATACGTTCTATACGCTCACCGTTATTTTTTAAGTCCTTGTCCTCGATACTGTAATAGGTGGAAAGCAGTATTCTCTGCCTCGTCTCCCAATCGGGCATGTCACAATATATGTCGCTCATGCTCGCAACCGTCTCGAAACAGTCACGTGCTTTTTCTATTGAAATGTCATTTGATTTGTCATTATATGTAAGTCCGAGCATATAGGTGGTAAAAAGCCACTTGTCCTCTACATTCCTGCTCTTGTAAAACTCCTGCAGCTTAAGCAGCATCTCGGTTGTGAGCAGTGAATCATTTTCAGAGTCCAGCGTCATGGAATAGATATTGATGAAAAACTCATCCGCCGTTTCCATGTCCAGCTTTTTGCCTTCACGCACAAAGGGATATATAAGCTTGCTCAGGCGTTCCTCATTATAAGCATAGGTATTCCTTAAGAACTCCGATTTTTCGGCCAGTTTCTCCACCCAGATGCTCCTGTCGGAAGCCTTAACGAGGCCTGCCTCTATATCACGGGACCTGTTCTGATTTCTACGATATTGGTTGTAAAATTCGGTGATCAGTCCGCTTTCTATAACTGCCATTGCAGGTCCCTCCTTTCATATTCTAACACTCATCCAATATTTTATGATACCATAATTTTTCATTCCATACAAGGAAATTTTGCAGGTAGACTTTTAAAATATCTTATTAAAATATCTTGCAAAAAGAATGAACCTATATTATAATTTTTAAAAGCGGTATGGGGCCGCCTAATGCAATTGAAAGGAACCGTAATACGGTATTGGTGGTTTGTATGAGATTGGTTACACGTTCTGATTTTGACGGACTCGCATGCGGTGCTCTCCTTAAAGAGGCCGGCATTATCGATAATTGGAAATTTGCACATCCCAAGGATCTGCAGGATGGTATCGTAGAAGTAGATGAGAATGACTGTCTGGCTAATGTTCCTTTCGTACCGGGATGCGGTCTGTGGTTCGACCATCATTCAAGCGAGTTTGAAAGGAATGAGCTTCAGGGCAAGTATAAGGGTGAAAGCAGGATCGCACCTTCATGTGCCCGTATCATATATGATTATTACGGTGGTGAGGAGCGCTTCCCTCAGTTTACCGACATGATGGTAGCTGTAGACAAGGTTGACTCGGGTAACCTTACACGTGAGGAAGTCCTTAATCCTACAGGCTGGATACTCATCGGATTCCTTATGGATCCCCGAACAGGACTCGGCCGTTGGAGACAGTTCACTATCTCGAACTATCAGTTGATGGAAATGCTTATAGACGCTTGCCGTACGATGACTATCGACGAGATTTTGAGTATCCCCGATGTTCAGGAACGTATCGAGGTATATAACGACCAGACATTAAAGTTCAAAGAGATGATCATCAAGTACACCTCTACCAACGGAAATGTTATCATTTCCGACTTAAGAGGCGTTGATCCCATCTACACAGGCAACCGTTTCCTGATCTACAGCCTGTATCCCGAGCAGAATGTATCCGCATGGATCGTATCCGGACGCGGCGGTCACGGATGTTCCGCAGCAGTAGGCTACAGCATACTTAACCGTACCTGTACTCTTGATGTCGGAGCACTTATGCTCAAGTACAACGGCGGCGGACACAAGGCAGTAGGCACCTGCCAGTTCTCGGATGAGAACATGGAAAGCGAACTTCCCAAGATGCTCAAAGAGCTTTGCTCATTAGCAAACGAATGATGATCAGATGATAGGAATAATAAAGGGTACTTCTTCGTGAAGTACCCTTATTTTTTATGCTTCTGTTTTCTTTTGGTCGAAGTTTTTAGATCCTTCATTTTCCTTAAACATATTGTAGAACTCGGTATGGATCCTGCTGTA
>CACYIR010000165.1 GCA_902774525.1 uncultured Lachnospiraceae bacterium | reverse complement strand
ATATGACCCGGTGACGGGGTGATTTAGGTTCTTTGGAGAAATACCCAAGAGGCTGAAGGGGCTCCCCTGGAAAGGGAGTAGAGCGTTAATAGCGCTGCATGGGTTCAAATCCCATTTTCTCCGCGAAAAAAGTGAGACCACGCGGGTCGCACAAGAAAAGGCTCATCGCAAGTTTACTTGCAGATGAGCCTTTTTCTGTGCGATAAGCGGGGCGAACGCCCCGCGACCGAGAGAACGAAGTTCTCGAGGTCCCGCGTGGTGTCACTTTTTTCGCGGTCCGCGTTGCAAAAATCTTCTTGAAATTACATGTTAATGAATATATAATAGATAATACCATTTTAAAGTGAGGATAAAACCATGGCTGACGAAGAAAAAGTAACAGTTCTACCTGAAGCGGATGAAAACACAAGAAATTTCATCTATAACTTTATAGAAGAGGATATTTCAAAAGGCGGTCAGTTTGAAGGAAAGACCGTACATACACGTTTTCCTCCGGAGCCTAACGGATATCTCCATATAGGACATTGTAAGGCTCTGTGCATAGATTTCGGTATGGCTGAAAAGTTCGGCGGTATCTGTAATCTCCGTATGGATGACACCAACCCCGCAAAAGAGGATACCGAGTATGTTGATGCTATACAGCAGGATATACACTGGCTCGGATTTGACTGGGGAGACAGATTCTATTACGGTTCCGATTATTTTGAGAAAGACTACGAATATGCTATTGAACTGATCAAGAAGGGATTGGCTTATGTCTGTGAGCTTACACCCGACCAGTTTAAGGAATACAGGGGAGATACATCTACTCCCGCAAGGTCACCTTACAGGGACAGACCCATAGAAGAGAACCTTGCATTATTTGAAAAGATGAGAAACGGCGAGATAGAGGAAGGCAAGATGACTCTCCGTGCAAAGATCGATCTTGCAAGCGGAAACTTCAACATGCGTGATCCCGTAATCTACCGTATCCGTTTTATCAATCATCATCGTCAGGGTACCAAGTGGTGCATTTTCCCGATGTATGATTTTGCACATCCCATTCAGGATGCGCTTGAGGGTATCACCCATTCGCTTTGTTCACTTGAGTATGAGGACCACAGGCCTTTATACAACTGGGTAGTTGAAAATGTATCCATACCTTATCATAAGCCCAGACAGATAGAGTTTGCCCGTCTCGGTATAGACCATACCGTTATGAGCAAGAGAAAATTAAGACAGCTCGTTGAAGAGAAGTACGTATCAGGCTGGGACGATCCCAGAATGCCTACCCTGTGCGGACTGCGCCGCCGCGGATACACCGCAAAATCTATCAGAAACTTCTGCGATACGATAGGCGTAGCCAAGACTTCAAATGTTATCGAGTTCGCTGAGCTTGAGAGATGCTTAAGAGATGACCTTAATGCCACTGCAGAGCGTACAATGGCAGTACTTCGTCCTGTTAAGCTTACAGTTACCAATTATCCTGAAGGAAAGAGCGAGACCTTTGAGGTCGAAAACAATCCTACCGATCCTTCACAGGGAACACATACCATCACCTTCAGCCGCCATCTTTATATAGAAGAAGATGACTTCATGGAGGAACCGATACCTAAGTATAAGAGAATGTTCCCCGGAAACGAAGTAAGACTTAAAGGTGCTTACCTTGCTACATGCACCGGCTGTGTAAAGGATGAGAACGGAAACGTGACAGAGGTTCTTTGCGAATACGATCCTGATTCACGCGGAGGAGATCCCGCTGACGGACGTAAGGTAAAGGGCGCTACCATACACTGGGTTGATTCGGAGAACTGCCTTGATGCAGAGGTACGTCTGTACGATAATCTTTTCTCGGATCCTCAGCCCGACGGTCCCGACAAGAACTTCCTTGAAGCTTTGAATCCTGAAAGCCTTACAGTTCTTAACGGATGCAAGGTTGAAAAGTCCATGCTCGAAGTGGCAAAGGAATTTGATACAAGAGAGAACAGGACAGGTACAAATGCTCCTACGTTCCAGTTCATGCGTGTAGGTTTCTTCTGTCTTGACAATAAAGACAGCAGTGCAGATCATCTGGTATTTAACAGAAGTGTATCCTTAAAGGACGGCTTTAAAAAATAATACGGAGATAAAGATGGGATTAGCTGATTTATTCAAAAACAAATATGAAAAGAAGCTTGATGAGATCTTAGAAGAACTCCAGATGAATATGAGCAACAACTATAAGGATAATGCTCAGAAGAATCTTGAAGAATTTGAATCGGCACTTATAAGATTCGGTGAGCAGGGAAGACTGAAAGATAAGTCCAAAGCGAAATATGAGGAAATCCTTACAAGTTTTAAGGAAAGGCTTAAAGGATACACACATAAGGATCAGAAGCCTTACTGGACTAAATAATGTTTTCTTATATAATAATATGATATTTATGCCGGCATGTGAGACACAGGTCGGCATATGTTTTTATACAGGTGTCTGTACTTATATATAATAAGAGGAAAGGAAAGCTTGTGATATGAAGATAAAATATTGTCCTGTATGCGGAAGTGAAGCGATACAGAAGGAAATAGGGGACGAAGGCCTTATGCCGTTCTGCCCGACATGCCAGATGCCGTTATGGGATTATTTCAATACTTCCATCATATGTGCTGTTGTAAATGAACAGGAAGAGATTGCACTGCTCAGACAGAACTATGTATCGACTACTAATTACGTATGTGTAGCCGGACACATGAAGAGCGCAGAGTCGGCTGAAGAAACGGTTACACGTGAGGTAAAGGAAGAGATAGGGCAGGATGTGGAACAGCTTATATATATAAGAAGCTATCCCTATGAAAAGAAGAATCTGTTAATGCTGGGCTTTCTGGCTAAGGTTAATAAGAAGGATTTTAAGTTATCAGGCGAGGTAGACAGTGTGGAATGGTTCCCTTTAAACGACGCTCTCTCAATGCTTCGTGAGGGTGGAATTGCATGGCAGCTCGTAAAGGAGATCAACGAGAGAAAAGCCCGGTTACTTTAACGCTTTATCGGCATAAACAGATGTGAAAAAACATCTTAGAAAACCTATAGTTGTCTGAATTGTGCGAAATATTAAAAATGTTAAAAAAATACAAAAAAAGTAGTTGACAAACTAAAAGAACCTTGATAACTGAATAGCATGACAACCTTGAAATTTCCTAAAATTTCATCACATGATTTTTCATGTGAGTCACTTTAAGAAGTGACGAGTTGAACGGGTAACATAAGTGATTATGTTACAACCCAAACACAGTAATAACGGACATAATGAAGCTTAACTAGTTTAAGCTGGCGTTAATCCAAAAGAAAAGATACAAACTTTAACATGAGAGTTTGATCCTGGCTCAGGATGAACGCTGGCGGCGTGCTTAACACATGCAAGTCGAACGGAGATAGCGGAGAGCTTGCTCTCTTCTATCTTAGTGGCGGACGGGTGAGTAACGCGTGGGTAACCTACCCTGTACAGGGGGATAGCAGTTGGAAACGACTGATAAAACCGCATAAAACGGCAGTA
>CACYIR010000164.1 GCA_902774525.1 uncultured Lachnospiraceae bacterium | reverse complement strand
GGTGTGCTCGGCCCCACATATATCAAGTATTACTCTATCATCTTGTGCCTTGTGATATCCGTCATATATTATTATAAAAAAAGAGATAAGGATACCATAAATGAGTACTCCCTGCTCGTAGGTGCAATGTTCTTTACCGCTGTATCGGATTATTTCCTTCTTATAAAAAATGATTACCTTGTACCGGGACTTATATCTTTCTGTATAGTACACGGCATATATCTGTTTGTTATCACCTGTAAAGATATAAAGACTACTGCGATATATACCGGTGCCCGTATAGGCATAGCTATCGTCATCACGGTGATACTAAAAACTACAGGAGTCATAAATTATTCCAATGATTCAGCCATGAATGCCGTATTGTTCCTGGCACTGCTATACGGTATATCCTTTGTATGGAATATACTGCTGCTGGCTGTAAAGATCATCAATCACAATACCGACCAATCAAAGGACAAGCCTAAGGTATGTGAATTTCCTCATCCCGTAATGTTCATGATCGGACTTTTATTGTTCCTTATCTGTGATATAAATGTATTGATATTCAATCTCGGAGCATATATAAGTATCAGTTCCGATCTGTTCCTGGTACTTCAGACAGCAGCAACCATACTTATGTGGACTTTCTATCTGCCGGCACAGGTACTGATAGTACTTTCTGTATTATTATAGTAATATAAATATTCTCAAAACCGATGAATCCGGTTATATTTTCATAAAAAACAAAAATGTCATCTGATAAAAAAATGTCATCCTGAGCGTAGCGAAGAGACTTTTAGATTCTTCACTTCGTTCAGAATGACATTGTTTTTTATATTTTGCAAACTTTATCAGATTGCATTAAGTCTTATTACATCTCGATCAGGGAATTAACATTATCCCTGTCTACTACATTTACACGGCACTTCATATTTGTGCTAGGAAGCGATTCGCCGGTTACTATGCAGTTGTACATATAGATGATAGGATCATGGCCCTGTCCGAACGGATCCTGACCGATGGCAGCCTTGATGATGCCTTTTCTGATATATCTGAATATCTCCTGAGAATGGTCAAATACAATAAGCGAGATATTCTTACCGCTGTCTTCAATAGCACGAGCAGCAGCCAAAGGAGTACCTGTGGTAATATATATACCGTTTACATCAGGATATCTGTTGATGGCATCAACAGCCTTGGCGTATGTATCATCCTCGTTATCCTCAATAAATACGGTATCCAGTATCTTCATACCCCTCATCTCGGATATCTGACTTAAGAAGCCTTCACGTCTGACCTTATTTACCAGTATTTCCTCATCACCGCACAGTATTATGATCCTGCCGTCATTACCTACGACTTTACCCATTTCCTTAGCAGCGGTTATACCGGCATCAAATGTATCGGGCTGGAATACCGCATCCCTGCATCCTGTATCGGGCGAATCACAGTTAAATACAAATACTTTCTTACCCTGCGATCTTGCGTAACTTAAGTCCGCACCTCTGTCCGCCATGAAACCGGGACATATATATCCGTCGAAGCCCTCATCCTGCATCTTTTTAAACTCTGCAGGAAGATTGGCCACAAGATCCCAGTTCTCAAAAGGAATATACCTTACCTCTGCTCCTAAAGCTTCAAGCTCGTTCTTCGCATAAATGATACCACGTCTTACTGCATGCCAGAAGTCGTTGTCTAAGATACAGTAAATACCGATCTTCACCTTCTTTGATGGTCTGTCCTTAACAGGTACAACTGACGTCTGATACTGAGCAAGGAGGTTCTTGATACTTGAAAGCATGGTATCAAGCTGATCGATATTCTCACTCATCTTAAGCGATGCAGAAGCTGTCTCATCGGATACTCTTGCGATATCCTGAGTACCGACTACCATCTTTTCAGATGCTCTGAATGCCCGGTCGGCCTGCATACGGCTCTCGTGAGAGTTGGATGTGATATCTTCTATTTTAAGATAGATATCCTTCATCATATCATTGATATGAGCGGACTGCTTATCTATAGACCTGAACGATGTACTTACCTGATCAAAGTCACGGCTGCTCTTGGCAAATACGGCTACGCTTTCCTGTATACCGTCTTTTACGGCTTCGCTGCTTGATATGATGCTCTCTAAGATATTGTTGATGTTGCTGATACTTTCTGAAGTCTTATCAGCCATCTTTGATACTTCACCTGCTACTACTACGAAGCCTTTACCGGCCTCTCCGGCACGGGCTGCCTCTATCGAAGCGTTAAGTGCTAAAAGTTCAAGTGAATCACTTATCTCGGTGATAAATGCACCGATCTCATTGATCTCCTGTATACGAGAGGTAAATTCCAAAAGGATTTTTTCACTCTCTGCCAGCTTTTCAGATACGGAATTCATGTTCTTCTCGCATCTGATGATGGATTCAAGACCTGATGAACAGTCATTGACAGTATCGTTAAGTCTCTCACCGATTTCCTTTGCAGACTCATCTATAGCGGTGATCTTGGTAGCATTGTCTTCTACAAGGGCTAAGTTGGACCTTACAGTCTCAAGCTGCTCTTCAACCTTCTCTACGACTACAGAAAGGCTGTCAGCTATCTTACGGCTGCCGAGCTGGTTCTTGTCTGCATTGTCATTTATGACTTCGATCGCATCCGAAAGGACTACTACGTTCTCCTTGGTAGCTTCCAGGAAGGTCTGCATATTGTTTTTAACGGAATTGACTGCTTCAGCAAGCACTCTCTGTGTAGGAACATTCAGATCGGCGACATCGATATCATCAAAATCAATGCACCGCTCTTTTAACAGCTGTGCTTTCTTTATAAACCTTCCGGTATATCTGTGAGCCTTGAACAAGAGCCATAATAATACACCTATGGCTAAAGTCTCAAGTATTATCAGTATTAAGAATATAAGTTTTAAATCCATGTATTCTCCCCCAACATTTTTAGTTAAAGTTCGATACTACATAAGAACAATAGGTAACTCTTATAAGTTTCCTATTTAATTATACCATATAAAGTTTACAATTCAAGCATGTTTTATCCATTTTTAGAAAAATCATTCAATCCGTAAAAGCATATTATTATATGGCATGAGCATAAGAGGTAATCTGCCGTTACTGTCAGGCTTATACTCTCTTCCTGATTTAAGCTCTGTAACCTTACTTTCCTTATTTACCAGTTCTAACGTAACCTCTTCATTATAGGGAAGGTCCGAACGAAGTATATATGTACCGTTATCATATGCAAACAGCTGGATCTGTCCTGAAGCCGAAAGCCTGAAAG
>CACYIR010000163.1 GCA_902774525.1 uncultured Lachnospiraceae bacterium | reverse complement strand
GCGACCTTATCCAGGGCTACTATTTCGACCGGCCCATCCCGGTAGCGGATTTCGAGAAGCGTCTCGAGATACCCGACTACTACCAGTTCAGTGCCTGATTTTTCAGGCCGTAAAATTGTTTGTTATACCGCCTTTCATAAAAAATGTCCGGAGCCCTTTTACAGGCTTCGGATGTTTTTTTGTACAAAAGATCCCTATGAACTCCATATTTTCCTTTTTTAGGACATAAATAGGACTTGCATATCGTCAAGTCCTATTTACTTTACCCGGATTTTTGGCATAATTTAATATAGGATATTATTTATTCTCTCCGACTTTAAATTGAATACAGGAGGTGACTGTGCGTTGTTTTTAAGTTTAAAAAAGATTGTTCCGTTACTTTTGGTTTTATCGCTGCTGCTTTCGGGATGCAGCAATACTGACAGCCCGAAACCGGACTCTTCTCCTTCTGAGCAAAACAAGTCCGATTCGGAAAGTTCCGGAGGAAATACACCCGGCACATCAGACGGTGTTATCCCGTCCGGGCCAGCATCCTATCCATCATCTCCCGAAGGTGCTGTATCTGACACGCGGTCTCTGATCACATTCGCAGATTCCTGCAAAAGTGAGGGTGACCGTTTCTCAAATCTTATGATGGATGAAACCGCAGCCTACTTCTACGGTATGTCAGGGACCGCCTTGAGCTCCTTAAGACTTACAGCAGAACGTATTCTGTGGCTCAAAGGTGAGGGCGAAAACTTCGCATCGTTAGCCGATGGAAGCCGGTATACCGACTGGGACACCATAGCCGAGATCTGCTATGCTTCCCCTTATCCCTATTACTTTGAAGGACTTATTTATGACGTTCAGGGAGAGACTGACAAAGCTTCCGAATTATACGGCTATGCTTCTATCATGCCGAATTTTCCCGAAGAAGGCTTAAACTTTTATTTTCTTCGCGATATGAGCATAACTGACCTGTATACACTTAGAGATGAGCTCCGTGTAAAAGAGAACGAGCTCTACAGTGAATATTTTCCCGTTCTTTACGGCTATGAAAGATCCGTGTATAACGGTGTTTCCGAATACCTTCTTGCCGATGCCATAGAAAAGCTCGAAGCCGGACAATACCGTGACGCCTTTATATCCGCCCGTTACGCCGTAAGACAGAACCCCCGGTCGGAAGATTATTGGACCGTGGCGGTTGTAGCCGCTATGTCCGCAGATGAGCCATATCTTGCCGTGTCCTTTTTGGATGAAGGGCTAAAGCACTTCCCGGATAGTGAAAAACTTGATATCCTTAAAAAATCCATAAACGATATGGCAGCCGAAATAGCAAAGGAGGTGGGTGAAGAATGATAAAGCATTTAAAACTATCAGTTAAAAAAACGTTTGGTGCTTTTTTTACATTATCTCTGATGCTTCTGGTAATATACGGTTTGATCGGATACCAAAATGTTCATGCAGCCGCCTCTTCGCTTCTTATCCCCGGCATTGATTATACCCGACTGACGCAGAAGGCATATAATAAAAACGGGGCTTATTATGAAGTTACTCTTTCTTTGGGGGAGCTGATCAGTATCAAAGGACGTCTTGTCGGTACCGAAGGTCTTGACATAGATGAGATGAATGAAATAATCGAATGGGAAATGGAGTCACACGGACTCAATGCCGCAGACGTCGCTGTCCTTTCATCTGTCGGAGCAAACCTTACAAAAGCGCAGTATATAGAACTGGCAAAAAAGCTTGCTTCGGCTGCTTCTAACTATATCCCGGGAGAGACAGCGGGTGTTTCTACAATAGTAAATACTTTACTTTACGGAATGCCCGATCATAATGTTCCTTTAGATGATCTGAGGGATACATATACAAAAAAATATTTAGAAAAAACAATTACTAAGATAATAGAAGAATCGGCTAAAAATGCGGGAAAAGGGGCAGTACCCAAGGTAAAGGGTGTTGGGCTGGTAGGTTTTGTTCTTGACTCAATCTATGTCGGAAAAGATTTAATGGATAATAGTCAATATGATGCTTTTTGTGCAAAACTGACTGAACAATATGCCCAAATAGGTAATTTTTACAGCAGCTGCAGCAGGAAACTGAATGACGCCGTAACCGAAAAAAACTTGAACAGACGCACTATAGTTTTTGATGATTACTCCAATGCGACTACAAATGCCGTATTTTTAGGGGTTGACGGTGTTAAAATGCGCTATAAGCTCAGAGGCAAGCTCAAAAACAAGGTTTCTTTGGACGAGTTCATCGACCCGGGTGATAATTCGGGTACTTATGAGGGCGACCTCACCTTAGAGATAGAAGCTTACGATATGGAAAATGATTTTGACTTCGTCTTTGATGATGAATGTACCCTCTGGACCAAGCCGTCAGAAAATGACTGGTGCTATATATTATATAAATATCCCGGCGTTCCTTTGAAACGGTCAGACTTAAGAACCTTCTATTTTTACATAAACAATCCTTCCATCCTTAAGCGGAAATTAAAAGGACACTTCACCCTGACGATCTCCCAGCATGAGATAACCGGACCGATCACCCCGAAATTAAGCGGTTCATTTAACAGTATATCCGATGAAATAGATTTTCTTATGGATATGGCCTGTGAACAGGAAGAAAAAGCCGAAATATGGAACCCCTCCATAGGTAAAAATCTCGGATACCCGAAAAGCAAATGGAACATCAAAGGATATGTCCACGGAGGTACTTATATAGATTCCGTCCATGTATCTTTTTCCGCAAATGAAGCGTATAACTTCCTCTATAACAACCAGTCGGTCGGAAACGTCCTGTATTCCGGATCAGGGCAGGACATGAGAATAAGCCCGAGTGACTTGGGCACCGTATGGTACCCTTTAGAGTATGCACCGAAAATACAGATAACGGTACCAAACTGACCGTCATACAACCAATCATAACATAACAGAATAATATGGAGAACAAGACCATGAAAAAAAGAATATTTGTATTCCTTATCACTTTAGTATTCATCTTCTCACTGACCGCATGCGGAAGCAGCGATGACGGAAGCAAAAAAGATAACGACAAAAATACCGAAAGCAGAACCGATAAAGACGACAAAGGCTCAGATAACAGTGACTCCGGCTCAGATGCTCCCCTCATTAGGCGTGATGATGATACTCCCGCTCCCACCAAGGCACCGATAGTCCCGGATAACGATGATGACGGTCCCGGAGAAGCTCAGGGTATAAGTACTGCAGCCGAGGAAGCAGCGCTCCGCTCAAGTGTTGAAGCAGAAGGGGGAACATTGAAGGTGGATTCAGACGGTACCATACGCATAACCGGAAACGGCAAAAGCAGCCTTGTGATCTCTCCCGACGGTGCCGTTTCAGGTACAGATGAAGACGGTCAGTCCTTCGGTATCCCCGCCGGTCTTAACAGTAAAGACTGGCCGACATCCGCATTCGGAAAAGCAGTTCCGGCAGCCGACTTTGATATACAGATGCAGATTGAGGATAAAGAAGCCCTCATGATCATGTTCAACAATGTAAGCTACGATGACGCCAAAGCCTATGGAGCAAAGCTTGCTGCCGCCGGCTTCACTCTCGATCCAAACGAAATAGACATGAAGGATACCGGTTTCTATGGTTACAGTGCCCATAACGCAGACGGGATAGCCGTGGAATTCAATTTCATGAACAGCGGTGCAAGCGGAGCAAGCTGCGCATTATCGGTTGAAAATTATGTTGACTACGGCTCCTACGATTATGGCGATTATGACGATTACGGCGACTATGATTATGATGATACCGATGACTCCGGTTATTACGATCCTCTTGGCTCCGGTTATGAAGACTATGACCCCTACGGAGGAGGATATGATCCTTACGGTTACGGCAACATCACCCGGACACCCAACTTTGACTGGTCTTCCTCACCTTATACCGAAAGAGTACCCGAGCCCATATTCGGTGACGGCTTTTTCCTGGTTGAAGACGAGGAGGACGCCATGATAATAAATGTAATAGGAGCCACTGAAGATAACTTTAAGCCATATGTAAAACTGCTTAAAGGAGCAGGCTACACCTATGATTCTGACTCCGAAGAATATGATGGTATCATGTTCTTTACCGGTAAAAACAGTGATGGCTATGAAGTCATAGTACAGTATACCTATGGAGGTTTTGACATAGGCATTGCAAAAGAACCTTAAACCAATAAACACGT
>CACYIR010000162.1 GCA_902774525.1 uncultured Lachnospiraceae bacterium | reverse complement strand
TTGAGATAGCTGTAAAGGCTAAGGCAGCCGATTCAGTGATGACCACATACGGAAGCCTTAACGGTACATGGACTTCAAGCTGTTATGACTTAAATACCGTGATACTCCGTGACCAGTGGGGATTTAAGGGCATAGTTATGACCGACTGGTGGGCTATGACCAGTGAGGAAGGCGGAGCAGGCGAGAGAAACAACTTTGCTGCCATGGTAAGGGCACAGAATGACCTATACATGGTATGTCCCGACTCTTCAAAGAATAAGCACGGGGATAACCTTGAGGAAGCGCTGGCTGACGGCAGGGTTACCATAGCGGAGCTTCAGAGATGTGCAAAGAATATATGCGGTCAGGCCATGACCATGTATGCTTTTGAGAGACTTAACGGAAACGAAGCAGAGATAGAGACAGCGGATACCGATGACAGCTTCAAGGAAGAACCGATGGATGTCAAGTTCATAAACGGCGGCATGGATTATACTTACGACCTTAAAGAATTTGCCGATCAGAAGGAGATAGTATTCGGTATAGACTTTGATACCGTAGGCATGTGCAAGGTATCCATCACGGCATCATCCGAGCTCGGAGAACTGGCACAGCTTCCCGTTACTTTCTTCTTTAACGGAAAAGTATATGCGGTATATACATTTAACGGTACAGGCGGTAAGTCCGTAACGATTGAGAAAGATATATTCATACATACCAGACATACGATTTACAAGCTTTTTGTACCGGGTGCAGGGCTTAAGCTTGAGAGCATCAGGATCAATTTTAACAGGTGATATTAAGAAGGGGCTGTCGCAACACTCTATTGCGACAGCCCCTTTTGCTGTGTTATGCGATTTCTTCAATCTGTGCAGTATACAGTCTGTAATATGCACCCTTCTTCTTCATGAGTTCCTCATGGTTTCCTACCTCGGTGATGCCGCCGTCATCTATATACATGATCTTATCGCAGTTTCTGATGGTGGACAGACGGTGGGCAACTATGAATGAAGTCCTGCCCTTAAGCATGGTATTAAGTCCCTGCTGCAGAGCTTTTTCTGTCTGAACATCTATACTTGATGTAGCTTCATCGAGTACCAGTATCGCAGGTGACGATAGCAGTGTTCTTGCAAAGGATATGAGCTGTTTCTGCCCCTGACTTAAGAGAGAACCTCTCTCCTTTACCTCTGTATCATATCCGTCCGGCATCTTTAAGATGAACGGTTCCGCACATACACGCCTACTGGCTTCCCTTATCTCTTCATCGGTAGCATCGAGCTTTCCGTACTTGATGTTATCCTTGATGGTACCCGAGAATATGAAGCTGTCCTGCATCATGATACCCATCTGGCTTCTGAGCGAATGAAGCGTAACTTTTGATATATCCTGTCCGTCTATAAGCACCTCTCCGCTTCCTACATTGTAGAAACGTGACAGAAGATTTACTATCGTACTCTTTCCCGCACCGGTAGGACCTACCAAAGCTATGCTCTCTCCCGGCTGAACCTCAAAGGATACATTGTGCAGTACTTCTTTACCTTCTTCATATGAGAAGCTGACATTCTTAAACTCAACATGTCCCTTGATGGGAGGCATCTCGGTAGCATTTTCTGCGTCAGCTACGGTTACCTTCTCGCCCATGGTCTCAAATATACGCTCTAAGTATGCCATGTTGTTAAGGAAGTTGTTGAATATATTTCCCATATTCATGATGGGCTGCCAGAATCGTGCCGAATAACCGGATATGGCTATAATGGTACCTATGGACTTAGCTCCGCTTGAAAATACCATGATACCGAATATGAATATAGCTGCCCTGATGAGTACCGATATCGCATCGATACCGGGCCACATAAGGTTGTTGCACTGTACAGCCTTCATCCAGGTTTTCCTGCAATCCTCTGAAAGTCCCGCAAATATCTCGGCATTTTCGTTCTCTCTTGCAAATATCTGGGTGATACGGGCACCGACTATATTCTCCTGAAGGTAAGCATTTAAGTTTGAACTCTTGTTGGATACTGCCTGCCAGGCTTTACGCTGTCTGTTCTTCATCCAGAGCATGAATACCGCTAAGATCGGCACACCGCACATAACGACGAGCGACATCTGGACATCGACCAGCAGCATGTAGATCACGATGATGACTAAGTTGATGGTCTCAAGGATTATGTTGATAAGACCATTGGAAAGCATATCCGATACGGAGTTTACATAGTTTACGACTCTTATCAGGATCTTGCCGTGAGGACGGTCATCATAGTACTGGAAAGACAGCTTTTGCAGATGTGCAAAAAGGTCTTTTCTGATATCGTAAATGATACGCTGGGATACCTTTACCATCATCCTCGAACGTATAGTGGTAAAAAGTATGCTGACTGCATATACGGATACGAGCAGCACTGCCAGAGTGATAAGCATCTTCATATCATGCGGGATGAGCGCATCATCTATCGCCTTCTGTGTGATCATGGGAGCCGCCAGTCCCAAAGCACCGCCCAGGACACTTAAGAAAAGCGCAAGTCCCATCTGTTTTATATATTTTTTTATGTAAGCGGATGCAAGTAGAAGATGCCGTATATCAAACGGCTCATCCAGTCTTTCATCCTGCTTGTATGTATTTTTTCCTGCCATAGTTCTGCCTTTCTCTAAACTGCCATCTCACCGATCTGTAAGTTGACCAGGTCCGCATAGTAACCCTTCTGCTCCACGAGCTCCTTATGGGTACCGGCCTCTATGATCTTACCGTCCTTAAGCACCAGGATCTTATCCGCTGCCTTAGTGGTCGAGATACGCTGTGCTATGATGATCTTTGTGCAAGGGAAATCCAGATTTCTTAACGAATGCTGGATCACCTTCTCTGTCTCCATATCTACAGCCGAAGTAGTATCATCAAGGATAAGTATCGAAGGCCTGATCGCAAGTGCACGTGCAAGGGATATCCTCTGCTTCTGACCGCCGGACAGACCTACGCCGCGCTCGCCGACTATGGTATCATAACCTTCCGGAAGCTTCTCTATAAAGTCTGCTGCCGCCGAATACTTCGCGTATTTTGTAACCTCATCGGGCTTCATGGTAGATGCACCGTAGGCTATATTACCCTCGATGGTATCAGAGTAGAGAAGTACATCCTGTGTAGCAAGTCCTATATTCTTTCTTAAGTCCTCGAGTTTGTACTTTTCTACAGGCACGTCATCCACAAGCACCTGGCCGGAAGTAGCCTCGAAGAATCTCGGTATCATCTGTATCAGTGAAGTCTTACCGCAGCCGGTCTCACCTATTATCGCTACAGTCTCACCGGGCTCAGCCACAAATGAGATATCCTTAAGTACAGGATATATACCGTCATCATACTGGAATGACACATGCTTAAACTCAA
>CACYIR010000161.1 GCA_902774525.1 uncultured Lachnospiraceae bacterium | reverse complement strand
TGCTGGAGTCGGCATACAGGTGCGGTGTAAGGGTTTTCGGTGAGAACAGGGTCCAGGAGCTGGTTGGCAAGATGGACCACTTTGAGGAGCTGGGGATCAATGATATCGAGTGGCACCTCATAGGACACCTGCAGACCAACAAGGTTAAGTATATCATAGGTCGTGTGGCTATGATCCACTCGGTAGACTCTGAGAAGCTTGCTAAGGCCATAGATGATGAGTCGGCTAAGAAGGGTGTTGTGACTGACATCCTGGTTGAGCTGAATATCGGTGATGAGGAGAGCAAGTTCGGTCTGGACTTTGATAATACTCTCGAGTTTGTTGAAAAAATAGCCGGTTTTAAGCATATCAGGGTTAAGGGACTTATGTGTGTAGCCCCTTATACAGATGATCCGGAAGAAAATCGTCAATTTTTTTCAAAAATGAAGAAATTAAGTGTTGACATTGCAAATAAAAACATCGATAATGTTAGTATGTGTGAGTTATCTATGGGAATGACGGGTGATTACTGTGTTGCCATAGAGGAAGGTGCCACGATGGTGAGAGTCGGCACCGGTATATTCGGCAGAAGAAATTATGCAATATAGGACAGGAGGACGTAAGCATTATGGGTTTTTTTGATAAGGTTAAAAAGGCTTTTAACTTTGATGATGACGATGAGGCTTTTGAGGATTTCGAAGAGGAAGAGACCAGACGTGCCGAAGAAGCTAAAAAGGAACAGTTTAGAACAAACAGCGTATCAAGAAATAACTATGACGTTCAGGGTTCACAGGGACAGAGCTACGGCGGATACAAGCCTAAGACAAATAATAATGCTTCAGCTTATATAGACAGAACTACAAATGAGAAGAGCCTGAAGATTGACCGTCCTTACGGCAGCAAGTTTATTCCCATCAGCACGACCAGACTCGGAAACGAAGTATGTATCATGAAGCCACTGAGCTTTAATGATTCTCAGGATATCTGTGATGTACTTCTTTCTTCAAGGATAGCTGTAGTAAACCTTGAGGATACAGAGCTTCCTCTTGCACAGAGGATCATCGATTTCCTTTCGGGGTCTGTTTATGCTCTTAACGGAAAGCTTTACAACATTTCCAATTATATTTTCATCATCGCTCCCGACAGTGTAGATATTTCGGGCGATTATGCAGAGATTGCAGAGCAGACAGGTTTTGATGTACCTGTGCTTAATCCCTGAAAATAAATTAAAAATGAGGAGATAGGTATGTTAACACCTGTAGAAATACAAGCAAAAACTTTTAAGTCAGGTGGTCTGGGGTACGACAAGAAGGATGTAGAATCATTTATGCGTGAAGTTACCCGCAGCTATGAGATCCTGTACAGAGAGAACATGGAGCTGAAGGATAAGGTGGCTGTACTTAATGAGGGTATCCAGTATTACAAGTCCATCGAGAAGACCTTACAGAAGGCACTTGTACTGGCTGAGAAGACTGCAGAGACCACAAAGGAAGCAGCCAACAAGGATGCCAAGCGTATAGAGAAAGAAGCTAAAGTTAAGGCTAACATCTTACTGGCAGATGCCAAGAATGAGCTTGAGAACCTGCATAACAAGACAATAGCACTGCTTCAGCAGTATGAAAAGTATAAGGCTCAGTTCAAGAACCTTGCACAGGCTCAGATAGACCTTCTTGAGACGGATGCATTCAATATCAACATCCAGAAGCTTGATGTATTTATCTCGGAGGAGACAGATACCAAGAAGGACGAGAAGGAATACGACGAGACAGAAAATGATGTACATGAGCTCGTAGCTGAAGAAGGAGCTCCCATGTACAAGGACAGCTTCAGTGAAGACGGTGAGGAAGTAGAGTTTGACTACACCGACTTTGAAGACAATGACGACAGCCAGGAAGATGACCTGAATCTGTCGGATCTCGGAGATAACGATTAATAAATCTAAAAAAGGCAGACGGGGATCTCCTCGCCTGCCTTACTAAGTTAAAAGGATCTTTGGAGGACAATTTGAAAAAGAAACACTGGTATATCTTAGCTCCTTTTCTTACGGCGGCTCTGATATTATTTGACCAATTAACTAAATATCTGGCAAGACGCGACCTGGTGGATGAGCCTTTTACAATAATAGATAAAGTATTTAAACTTAAGCTGTTGTCTAATCAGGGTGCTGCCTGGGGGATGCTCCAGGGAAGAGTGAGTATACTTTCGTTCATAAGCATTGCACTTATGGGGTTGTTAGTATATTTCTTCATTAAGATACCGGAAGACAAAAAGTTCTATATTTTAAGAGTGCTTTTCATATTTGTCTTTGCCGGAGCACTGGGGAATCTGATAGACAGGTTTTATCAGGGATACGTTACCGATTTTCTCTATATAGAGCTTATTGATTTCCCGATATTCAATGTTGCGGATGTATATATCACATTCGCTATGTTTGGAGTATTCCTGCTTATTGTTTTCATTTATAAAGAGGAAGACCTGGAATTCTTTACTTTCGGGAAGCCGAAGAACAAATCTGGAAAAAATAATATAGAGCAGGCAAGCGGTGAAGAATGTAGTGCCGAGAAAGAAAGCGTAATACCGGGTAATAAAGAACAGGACAGTACAGAACAGGACAGTACAGAACAGGAAAATACAGACAAGAATACTTCGGAGGTATAATATGGCAGATGACAATACTTCCGCAAGGGAATTTAAGATTGTATTAGATGAGAGCTTCGAGGATGTAAGGATAGACAGAATGCTCGCTGAGACACCTTTTTTAGGTGCAGAGGGTGGAGAGGAGCTGTCCCGGAGCTTTATCAAGAAGCTTATAGATAACGGTCAGGTGCTGGTAAACGGTAAGCAGGTGAAGGCTTCATTTGTACCGAAGTACGGGGATGAGATACTGCTCACATTGCCTGAGACCATAGTACCTGATATCGTAGCAGAAGATATACCTCTGGACATAGTCTATGAGGATGATGACGTGATAGTCATCAATAAACCGAAGGGCATGGTGGTACATCCTGCAGCCGGTAATTATTCGGGCACGATGGTCAATGCATTGATGTTCCATTGCAAGGACAGGCTTTCGGGGATAAACGGAGTGCTTCGCCCCGGCATAGTCCACAGGATAGATAAGGATACCACAGGACTCATAATAGCTGCGAAGAATGATAAGGCTCACAGGAGCCTGGCAGAGCAGTTGAAAGAGCACAGTATCACGAGACGCTACAGAGCTATATGCCACGGTACTTTTAAGGAAAAGGAAGGAACAGTCACAACAACCATAGGCCGGAGTCCTTCCGACAGGAAGAAAATGGCAGCCAATGTAAGAAACGGCAAGGATGCGGTGACTCATTTCAAGGTACTTGGAGAGATAGCCGGTAAGTATTCATATATAGAATGCGTACTTGA
>CACYIR010000160.1 GCA_902774525.1 uncultured Lachnospiraceae bacterium | reverse complement strand
GGCCAAGGGCGGCTTTACGGATGATATGGAATATAAGACCTTGAAGGTAGTGTGGAAGCTGGAGAATACCGGTAAATCCCTTTGCAGACCCGACGATTTGGAGAGTAATAAGGACACTTTTATTGACAGTATAAAGATGGAAGATATTCCCGGGGATGTGAAAGACAGCCTTGGAAAGATACTTTCAAATGATCCCAGGCCGCATTACCAAAACGATCCGGACAGAGTGTACGGTATGTCATATGCTGGATATGAAGTGAAATTTAAGGTGACGGGTGAAGTGCTGACAGTATTAAGTGTCACAAAAAGAATAACCTGAACATCTGAAACTTGAACTTGTTGAAAAATCGAACAAATGTCTTGACTTTTTAAGATATTGGTGCTATTCTAAACATGGAAAAGGTGCTACCGTAGAACGACGGTCAGCAACCTAACATAATAGTTAATAAAAAATAATCGTCAACTACTTGTCTGGGGAGACTGAGAGGCGGTTATTTTTTTGTGTCTGAATTTGATTTCTTTTGCTTATGTATATCTTTGCCAATTGTGTAGAACAACATCGCAACTGCACAAAGCATAATAACAAACTAGGAGATTTCCCCGGCCTTCTTCAGAGCCAGCTTAGTTATCACGGGACCGGTAAGTTCGTAGATAACGGTGCCGCAGAGAATGATGGTACGGATCCTGGGACCGTAATCGGGTACGATCGACATGGCGGTGGTAGCAAGACCGATGGCTACGCCGGCCTGGGGTATGAGCGTGAAGCCCAGGTATTTCTTTACATTCTTGTCGGTTTTTGAGATCACCGCACCGGCGAAGGAACCGAGCATTTTACCTAAGACTCTGAATATTATATATATGATGCCGATGACGCCTACCGAAGGGATGATGGAGATATCAAGTGCAGCACCCGAAAGGAAGAAGAACATCATAAATACGGGCGGTGTCATACGGTCCGTCTGCTCGAATACCACATCGGCGAAATTGGATGTGTTGGCAAGAGTAGCACCGAGTGCCATACATGCGAGCAGTGAGGAGATATCCAGCATTTCGCCGAGACCTATGCAGGCAAATACAAGAGCATATGTGATGGCGAGTCTGTTCCCGCGTCCGGTAAACCATTTTACGGCAAAACGGAAGAGCACACCTAAGATGATACCTATGGCAAGTGCTGCGATGATCTCGAGCAAAGGTTTTAATATGGTCATGATTATGCTGTCGCCGGCACCGCCTTCTATAGTTTTGGCGATGGCTACGGAGATACCGAAGCACATAAGTGCTGTGGCATCATCAAGAGCTACTACCGGCAGCAGGGTTTCGGTCACAGGACCGTGTGCTTTATACTGTTTTACTACCATCAGAGTAGCAGCGGGAGCGGTAGCTGCGGCGATGGCACCGAGACACAGAGAAAAAGCGACATCGTTTCCTGTGACGATCAGTGCAAAATCCACTACCAGTACGGCACCGATGGATTCAAGACATGCTATGATGATGGGAGCCTTGCCGACTTTCTTCAGATAACTGAACTTGAACTCGGAGCCGATGGAGAAAGCTATAAAGCCGAGTGCGACGTCGGGGATGATACCTAGGCTGTCTACGGTCTCCTTTGGGATGATGTTAAGGACATAAGGCCCGACAAGCAGACCTACGAGCAGATACCCCGTGACATTGGGCATCTTTACGGCTTTCATGAGCTTACTTGAAAGCAGCGCGAAAGCAAGTGCTATGGATATATATATCAGAATGTTAAGTTCCATGATGATCTAAGATTATTCTCTCTCTTTCTATGATGTTTTTTACTTCCCGAGTCCTTCCACATAAGTGATAGGTACGACAAACATGATACCGGTGTTGGGCTCTTTTAAGTTGACCATCTGTTTTACGGTTTCACGGGCTTCTACGACCTGCTCGTCCCTTATGACGAACAGCGCCACATGTACGGCTTCACGGTCTTCGTCCTTCATGAGACGGCGCAGTGTGGCGAACATGGGGACATCTTCCATATTCATAAGCTCTTCTCCCATTCCTTTTCCTGAGAGAATGGTGCCGCCCTTTACGCCTTCATCAGCAAGCTTCTTCAATATCTCGTCTAAAAGTTTCTCGTTTTTTAGTATCACAACCAATAATTGCATAGCCGTCCCCTTCCTTTTTATCTATATTTCAGTATTTTGTGAATGTTCTATAAAATCGCATTATAGTGTTAATTAATAAAAAGTCAAGCAGATTTTAAAGAGGATTTAAATTAATTGCATTTTTATTAAAAAAAGGATATACTGTAATATTAAGGATGTATTACTTAGAGGGGTCACAGACTCCTTTAATGCTTTAGCATCCTAAAGGGGTCAGACCCCTTATGGAAAAGGAGACGAAAATGGAAGAAACAAGTTATGAAGGCATTCCTTCAATGGACGATTTTAAGGCGGAGCTGGAGCACAGCTTCAAGAAGATAAATCCCGGAGACGTGGTGTATGGCACGGTATGCGGAGTGTCGGATAAGGAAGTGACGGTGGACCTCAATTCGTATTCGGAGGGCATCATATCGATAGAAGAACTCAGCAACAACCCCGCATTTTCCATAAAGGCGGATATCCACGTGGGTGACAAGGTAAGCTGCGTGGTGCTCGGTGAGACCAGGGACGGCGTGATCAGGCTTTCCATGAAGGAAGCAGACGATATGCTTTCATGGGACAAGCTGATAAAAGCAAAAGCCGACGGCACCATCGAAAAAGTCAAGATAAATGAGGCGGTAAAGGCCGGAGCGGTAGCATATATTTACGGTATCAGGGCATTTATACCCGCATCACAGCTGGCACTCACCTATACCGAGGATACATCGGAGTTCGTAGGGAAAACCCTGGAGTGCAGGGTGACGGAGGTGAACCGCGAGGACAAGAAGGTAATACTTTCTGCAAAATCAGTGCTTCTTGAAAAAGCCGAAGCCGAGAAAAACCTTAAGGTATCAAAGGTACAGAAGGGCACGGTAGTGACAGGAAAAGTAGAAAAACTTATGCCTTTCGGAGCATTTGTGGATATAGGTGACGGAATCACCGGACTGGTGCACATATCACAGATAGCGTTTAAGAAGATAAAATCGCCTGCAGAAGTATTGAAGGAAGGCGAAGAGGTGACCGTAAAGGTTATAGACGTGAAGGACGGCAAGCTGTCACTTTCCATTATAGCAGTACAGGAAAAGGACGAGACCGAGACAGTTGAAGAAGCGTTAGACGAGCCGACAGAGTACAGCGACGGAGATTCACCTTCCACAGGACTCGGAAGCCTGCTTGCGAAATTGAAATTATAAGGATGCCAATAGAATAGAAGGAAACAGAATTTTATTTATATCCGGGAGAAATATGACATACAGGGAACTGGCTAAGGAACTGGGATTAAGCAGTTTCAAGC
>CACYIR010000159.1 GCA_902774525.1 uncultured Lachnospiraceae bacterium | reverse complement strand
GGACTTAATGTCGGACTTTAAAGACTTAGCTTCAAGGTCAAGTCCTGTTTTCTTTTCTACATAAACTCTGTAAACCATGGTATGCTCCTTATATTAGAATATTACTTCAGTGCCTTAAGTGCCCTTGCTCCGATATCGTTACGGTAGAAACCACCGTCAAACTTTACCTTCTTTGTGAGAGCATAAGCTTTATCTATTGCTTCTTTTAATGAATCAGCTACAGCTGTTACACCAAGTACACGGCCGCCGTTTGAAAGGAGAGAACCGTCTTCGGCTTTCTTGGCCCCGGCTACATAGATGTATGAATCTGCATCTGTCTCAGGCAGTTCCATAGGAAGTCCCTTCTCATATTTCTCGGGATAACCTTTTGTTGCATAGATTACGCAGCAGGCAGACTTATCAGAGAATTTAACCTCAGTGTTTGCCAATGTGCCGTCAGCGGTAGCAACCATTATCTTAAACAGATCGGACTCTAAAAGAGGAAGCACAACCTGTGTCTCGGGATCTCCGAAACGGCAGTTGTATTCGACAACCTTGGGTCCCTTGGGAGTGATCATAAGTCCGAAGTAGAGACAGCCCTTAAAGGTACGTCCTTCTGTATTCATGGCCTTAATGGTAGGAAGGAAGATTTTCTCCATACACTCCTTAGCAACATCCTCTGTATAATAAGGGTTGGGAGCTACTGTTCCCATACCGCCGGTGTTTAAACCTTCATCGTTATCATGTGCGCGCTTATGATCCATGGATGAGATCATGGGGATGACCACATTTCCATCGGTAAAGGAGAGTACTGAAACCTCAGGACCGGTCATAAATTCTTCGATGACAACCTTTGCGCCGCTTGCACCGAACTTACCGCCATCCATCATTTCCTTGACAGCTTCTATAGCCTCATCCAGTGTCTCAGCGATGATAACACCCTTACCGAGTGCAAGACCGTCAGCCTTTATAACGATGGGCATTTCCTGAGTTTTAAGATATTCAATGGCTTTGGCAGACTCGGTAAATACCTCGTAGGCAGCGGTAGGGATATTATATTTTTTCATGAGGTCCTTTGAAAAGCTCTTGCTGCTCTCGATGATAGCCGCATTTTTCTTAGGACCGAAGCACTTAAATCCGGCTTCGTTTAAAGCATCTACAGTACCTGCTGCTAAGGGATCATCAGGTGCAACAATTACGAAGTCTATCTTCTTTTCCTTGCAGAAATCAACTATTTTTGCAGTTTCCATAACGCCTATACTTACACATTCGGCGTCTGCTGCTATGCCGCCGTTTCCGGGAAGGCAGTAGATCTTGGAAACTAAAGGACTTTTTTTTATAGCTTTAATAATGGCGTGCTCTCTGCCGCCTGAGCCGATAACGGCTACGGTCTGCTGTGACATACCTTTTTTCTCCTCTCAACCATGAAGTCCTTTGGACTGACGTATCATATCCTCTACTACTATGTCATATATCTCACCGATGGAAGCACAATATTCCAAAAGCTTCCAGGGCTCATTTGTATGGAAATGTACCTTTATCAGATCTTCGTCACCAACAGCGAGTAAGCAGTCGCCTACAAGGTTAGCGGTGATATAGTCGGTAATAACGTCCTCATCAAGGTCCTTGCCTTCGATAAGAAGCTGAGTGTCATAACGGAATTCGATTTCTTCTGCCATAGTTTTTCCTTTCTTTAAACGTTGAGTACGCTCTCAACAGGTGCTTCGTAGATCCTGTCAAGTACGGGCTGTACGAAGTCTCTTAAGAACTCTTCAACCTGTGAAACGGAACGGCCTGTATACTTTGCGGGATCAAGGTTTGCACGAAGCTCGTCATCTGAGAGCTTGAATGCAGGGTCAGCTGCGATACGGTCGATAAGGTCGCAGGGCTTACCCTCAAGCTTAACACCTGCAGCAGCAGCGTGAGAGTGAACACGAAGTCTCTCATGGAGCTCCTGACGGTCGCCGCCACGCTTAACTGACTCCATCATGATATTTTCGGTAGCCATGTAAGGCAGCTTTTCCATAACTCTGCGGGTGATGACCTTGTCATATACAACAAGTCCTGAAGTAATGTTTATATAAATATTTAAAATTGCATCTACTGCAAGGAATGCCTCAGCTACGCTGATACGCTTGTTTGCCGAATCATCCAGAGCTCTTTCAAACATCTGGGTAGCGGAGGTCATGGCAGGATTAAGTGAATCGATAATGACATATCTTGCCAGAGCATCGATTCTTTCGCTTCTCATAGGATTTCTCTTATAAGGCATAGCTGATGAACCGATCTGAGTGCTCTCAAAAGGCTCCTCCATTTCCTCAAAGGACTGAAGGATACGGAGATCCTGAGTGAACTTGTATGCACTCTGAGCAAAGCCGGAGAGTACATTTAAGAAGAATGAATCGAGCTTTCTGGAATAGGTCTGGCCTGATACAGGCATACATGCTTCAAAGCCGAGGTCAGCAGCGATAAGTGCTTCAAGCTCCTTTACCTTTGATTCGTCATTCTCAAAGAGCTCCATAAAGCTTGCCTGAGTACCGGTGGTACCCTTTGATCCGAGGAGCTTGAGTCTTCCCATCTGGAATTCAAGGTTTTCAACATCCATTAACAGTTCGTTCAGCCAGAGAGTAGCACGCTTTCCGACTGTTGTTAACTGTGCGGGCTGAAGATGTGTATATGCTAAGCAGGGAAGTGCTTTATACTTTTCAGCAAACTCAGCTAAGTTCTTTATAACCTGGCCTGCTTTCTTGAGCACAAGCTTTGAAGCCTCTCTAAGTACGATAACGTCTGTATTGTCTGTAACATAGCATGAGGTAGCGCCTAAGTGGATGATGGGCTCAGCCTTCGGGCACTGCTGTCCGTATGCATAAACATGGGACATAACGTCGTGGCGGACAATCTTTTCCCTCTCCTTAGCCACATCAAAGTTGATATCGGTAGCATGTGCTTCGAGCTCGGCTACCTGCTCATCTGTAATGTTAAGTCCTAATTTCTTCTCTGATTTTGCGAGGGAGATCCAGAGCTTTCTCCATGTACGGAATTTGAATTCCTCGCTGAATATATACTGCATATCATCGCTTGCATAACGTGTCGAAAGCGGGGATATATATTTTGTTCTGTCTTCTGACATGATTTTCTCCTTATACTTATTTTTTTTCAAAAATAGTTTTTAGCGATATCTTATCTGGTGAATCATAACCATAGTCATCATCATCTTGTTTAGGTAACTTTTCGGTACTGATCTGTTTAGCAACAATTTCGCACGCCTGCGGAAGTATTATCCATTCGGCCTGCTCCATGACTCTTTTCTGTAAAATCTCGGGCGTGTCTCCGTCGAGCACATCAACTGCCTTCTGAAGTATGATCTTTCCGCCGTCTGTTACTTCGTTAACGAAATGAACGGTAGCACCGGTCACCTTTACGCCGTAGTTGAGTGCTGCCTCATGGACATGCAGTCCGTAGAAGCCGTCACCGCAGAA
>CACYIR010000158.1 GCA_902774525.1 uncultured Lachnospiraceae bacterium | reverse complement strand
TTCTGTCTTTTAATACATCTAATACAATCTGCCTATCTCTAAGTCCGTCTTCTGTTAAAGGCCTGTTTCTGTCATCTTCGCCATATACAGACTGTGCATGACGAACAAATATGATATCGGTTAATGCAGTTAATGGCAACTCGCATATCAGCTTTACCTTTAATGGCCTTCTTGTTAAAAACTCTGCATTCGGATCCATCGTAGTCCTCGGGTGCTGATAAATATCCACACCTACAGTTACAGGTTCATCAATAATATACAGATAACCTTTCTCTTTCCCGTTATGCGATATTACACCGTTATCATCATAGTTAAGTCTCGACGGTTGGTGTGAAAATGCTTCGGCGAGTCCTCTCCACGGTGTAACAGTACTGTTTTCTCTTAATTCCGTAAAAACGCAATTTGAACCATGATACCATATACCATCAGGATTTATGTCAATTTTCATATCTAGTATACCTTATTATTCAACTTTGATTGTTATCACTGAATACTCTTCTTTATCAAACCCTTCCCCGTATATCCTTAAGGTGATATTCCCTTTTTCATAGCCCGAACGGATAATAGCCTGGGCTCTTCCACGGAAGCTGACGGTCTTATCATCTGTATAATCCTCATCCGTACAAGGGTTGGCAGAGCCGAATCCGGCAAGTGTGCCGTAACCCGTAACAATTAACTGTAAAGCCATCTCGGCATCAGGTACCACTTCTCCATGCTCGTCTATTATCTCTATATCGACATATGCAACATCATGTCCGTCGGCTTTAAGTACCAGCTTATCAGGATCCATTCTTACGGCACAGGGCTTAGAAGTTGTCTTAAGCTCGGCACGGCTTACTTCTGCGCCGTTAACATAGCTCACCGCCTCGACTTTACCCGGCTGATATACTGTCTCAAAGCGTACACTGTCAGGCAACGGCCTCTCGAACGATACCTTCTTTCGTCCCACGGAAGTCCCGTTTACAATTAGTTCCACTTCCTCCGCATTGGAAAATACAACAAGCTCTACAGGCTTACCTGTGTAATCTTCATAATTCCAGGAAGACCGGACATCGGTAAATCCCCAAGGGCTTATCATCTCATACTTACCGAAATATTTCGGATGTACGGAATACAGATAAGTATTCTTGCTTCCCCAGACTACGCTTCTGTAAGCTCCCTGCGGACGCATATGGCCCGTGATATCAAAATCTGCGTCATTTGCAGTCCTCCATGGACACGGTGAAGAATACTGAGGCATCAATGCCCAGCAGGTGTTATCCTTCAAGAAAGGATCGTCAGGCTCAAAATACTTGGTCTTTCCGATACCTGCTTCACCTAGATAATCCCATGCAGTCCACGTAAAGTCACCGATGATATAAGGATGCTTCTCAACTAAAGGCCACCTGAATCCTATCTCCTGAGGGAAGTTCTCCGAGCCGAGTATCACTCTTTCAGGGAAAAGCTCATGGTCATGCTCGTACTGATCCTCCATGTAGTTATATCCGACTATATCGAGACCGTTGGTAAAAGGCTCGGTAACATTCTCCCAAAGGTCCTTAAATGAATCATTTTTTGCATTCTGTAAGTGACTAAGGCCTTCACATATTTCATCATCCAATCCGCTCCAGAGCGAGCATATACCGTTGCTGATAGGTCTTGTCCCGTCAAGTTTTCTTATAGCTTCAGCTAACATCGTAGCTTTCTTATATCCGTCATTTAAGCCGCCACGCTCGGGTATCTCATTGCCTGTGGACCACATGATAACACAAGGATGTGTCCTGTCCCTTCTGATAAATGAAGTTAAGTCCTTCTCCCAGCACTCATCGAAAAACTGGCTGTAGTCGCCGGCACGTTTACCTATGCCCCAAGCATCAAAAGCCTCATCAAATACATACATGCCGTATCTGTCACATGCCTCTATAAGTGCAGCAGAGGGCGGATTGTGAGCAGTACGTATAGCATTAAATCCTACACTTTTAAGTTTCTTAACCTTACGTGCTTCGGTTTCATATAGTGTAACCGAGCCCAAAAGTCCGTTGTCATGATGCAGGCAGCCGCCTTTAAGTTTAACGCTTTTCCCGTTTATGCGAAGTCCGCGTACCGCATCGGCCGTGATAGTCCTGATACCGAATATTGTATCAGCCTCATCCACAGTGCATTCTTCAGGTGTATAAGGGGTAAAATGAGTACGGTATACTCCTGTATCCGTTACTTTGACATTGACTTTGTAAAGTTCGGGACTGTCAACATCCCAAAGTACAGGATCCTCAACTGCAAAAGCCATCCTGGCTGTCGTAGCAGAAAGAGATTCCGCACATATAGTTCTTTTGGCGATAACGGGCTTGGCATTTTCTTTATCTGCTTTTTCGGGAGTAAGCACGATTTCTACTTCTGCCAGTCTCTTTTCAGAGTAGTCATTTACTACATCTATCTGAGCCTCTAAGAATGCATATCCGTCAGCTACTTCTTTTGTATACAGGTATATGCCGTCCTGTGCGATATGCAGCTTAGGGCCGTGTACAAGCTCCACGCCGCGGTACAGACCTGAGCCGGTATACCAGCGTGAGTTAGGCTGCATACTCGCATTGATATTAACTGTTATCCTGTTTTCCTTACCAAAGGTCACAAGGTTTGTGATATCAAGGCTAAAAGGTACATAACCGTAATGCTGTTTTCCGGCTTTTGCTCCGTTTACATCCACAGCAGCATTCAGCATGGCACCGTCAAAATGAAGCGCAATATAGTCATTTTTCCATTCTTCCGGGATAAATACGAATTTGGTATAATTAGATAATCCGCCGGTAAAATACCCCATATCCATCTGTGCCGGAGCATCGGGAGTAACAGGCGTCCCTATCATCCCGTCATGCGGCAGATTCACAGAAACACCCGGATCCGACTTTAACATCCCCGGATTATCAAGGTAACCCCTTCTAAAAGTCCAGTTTTCATCAAGTTTAATTCTTTTCATGTTTTTAACCCCATTCTTTTTATAATTTGTGACAAGGGGACGGTTCTCCTGTCACATCATCTCGTAAAATTAGTCCATACTCTCTGCTCTGTATCTGGCAGCCCGATGTTTTCCTTGCCTGCAGCTATGCTCTTCATAAGGAATACCATGTTCCTTGCAAGTACTCTCATCACCTGCATACCCTCGGCATCCTCTTTACCTTCGCCGGGGAACCAGCCGTAGATATTGTTCCAATACTGGCTGGTAGCTATAGGCATATTTGATAATGTGAAAAACTTATTAAGCTCGTCAAATGTAGCCGTACATCCTGAACGTCTGGCACTGACAACACTTGCCCCCACCTTGTAGCTCTTATCAAACGAAGTACTGTAAAAAAGTCTCTGTAATGCTGACATCAAAGTCCCGTTAGCCGATCCGTAATACACCGGAGAACCTATCACAAGGCCGTCTGCAGCTTCAAACTTAACTGCAAGTTCGTTTACGATATCATTAAATACACACTTATGGTTTTTCCTACAGGTT
>CACYIR010000157.1 GCA_902774525.1 uncultured Lachnospiraceae bacterium | reverse complement strand
ATGTAGAAACACAGGCAGAAGCAACAATTTCACAGGCAGAAGAAGCAGCAGCGCAGGCAGAAACAACTGTAGAAGAGGCAGCCGAGAACATAACAGAAGAGGCCGGCAAAGCTGAAGAAGCATCCGCAGCACCCGCAGTAGGAGCTGCAGCGGTAGCAGCCGTAGCGGCTGAACTGGTATCCGAATCTCAGGCCAAGGCAGCAGAACCGGTACCCCAGCCTCAGACACAGCCCCAGCAGTACGCACCTCAGCAGGGCCAGTATCAGCAACAGCCCGCTCAGTACCAGCAGCCTCAGCAGCAGGTACCTCCCCAGCAGGGATATTACTCGAATAATGCCCAGGCAGCAGCGACTGCACAGGCACAGCCCAAGCAGCCTAAACCTCCGAAGAAAAAGGCAGGCGCAGGCAGGGTGATACTTACCATATTCTTAAGCCTGTTCCTTATCATATTCTTTACGGTATGCATAGTTGAATACTGTGCACTGAAGACCATCAACAAGGATAATATATCCGATGCATTAAAAGAGACAGATCTTTCACAGATGGTACTTGATTCCGACGGCGAGGAGTTAAGCCTGGTAGAGGTGATCGAGGAAAAAGCGGATATCAAAATCTCGGAAGAATTTGATATTACCGATGAACAGCTCGAAGAGATCATGGATACACCTACGGTCAAGAAGTTCATAAGCGACAATCTTGCAGATATGGCAGAATCGGTACTTAACGGTGAGGAACCTGAAGGTATATCAAAGAAGACTATCATCGATTATGTAAAGAAGAACAAGAAGTCCATCTATAAGGATCTGCAGGGCCTGGGCGGTGACTTTGAGAGCATCACCATGGAAGATATCGATAACTTCGAGGAAGAGTACGGAGACCAGCTCGACGATGCATTTGACACCATTGGTACCGACAAGATCGATATGGATTTCATCGCTGAAGAAACAGGTATGGATTTTGATATATCAAGATATATCAAGCTGATCCCCATTTTAAAGTGGATCGCTCCCGGACTTGCTGCATTGTTCATCATCCTGATGCTTTTAGGCAATATCGGATACGAATCACTTACAGGCAAGGGTGTAGGTATCTCAGCTATGATCGCAGGTGCTTTCACAGCAGGTGCCGCTATAGCATTCAAGTACATATTGGATATACCGGATACCAATGTACTTAAGGTACTCGGACTTCCTATGGCAGAGCTGATGATGATAGTCGGCGGCATAGCATTCGGAGCCGGCCTGCTGTTACTTATCATCACATGCATCATAAAGGCTATCGCAACAAGAGCGAGAGAGCGCAGAGCGGCATAAGGCCTGCTAAATAAATATACAAATCTAAGTGTGCCGATGAACAATTAAGGTTCACGGCACACTTTTTCGGAGAAAGGAGGAAATGACATGTTTAAAGCTATGACAGGCTTACAGAATCTCATGGCCGAAAACAGGAAAAAGAGATGTTATTATTTGGTCTACACAGTCCTTTTTCTGATACTCATGTTCTTCTGTTTCTCCTTCTTTATCTTTTCAGGGAAGTCGCTCATATGGGAAAGTGACGGCTGGAGACAGCACTATAAAGCGCTGGTATATTATTCCGAGTACCTGAAAAACTTCTTTAAAAACCTGTTTGGAAACGGCAGTATCGTCCTTCCTGAATTTGATTTTGCCATCGGAGAGGGCAGCGATGTATTAAATACCATGCATTATTATGTGATGGGAGACCCTGTCGCATTTCTGTCCGTGCTTGTACCCGCAGGCGGAATGCATATATTTTATTCATTTTCATGTATACTGCGCCTGTACATCGCAGGCATATGTTTTTCTGAACTGTGCTTTAATACCGGTGTAAAAAACAGATACGGTATACTGGCCGGTGCCATAGGCTACGGCAGCTGTCTGTGGGGTATCGTAAATGCGGCGAGACATCCGTTCTTCATCAATCCGCTTATGTATTTCCCGCTTCTGATACTGGGTATAGAGCTTATCATCCGCAAGGGAAAGCCTTATCTTTTCATCATTTCCGTAGCTTTATCCGCCATGAGCAATTTTTATTTCTTCTACATGATGGCGATACTGGCAGTGGTCTATGCGCTGGTAAGACTTTGGAAGGAATATAAAAAAGATATTTTAAAGGGGATCACTACCCTTATCTATATGGGAGTATATGCCATAGTAGGCATGACGATCGCGGGTGCCGTGCTTGTGCCGGTGATCATGTCGTTCCTTGCCGACAGCAGGATCGGTGTAGAGCAGCCGTTTCATCTGTTTTACCCGTGGTATTATTATAAGATGCTGCCCGGGCTGCTGCTTGAAGAAGAGGATATCTATGCTATAGGCGACGGATACTGGCTCATCCTCGGTATCAATGCTCCCGCTATATTTTCCGCAGTTCTGCTGTTTGCCGACAAAGGTAAAAAAACAATACTTAAGATTTTTTATATCATTAGCGGCGTCATCATTATCTTCCCTATATTCGGAAGGATCTTAAACGGTATGTCCTATATGACAAACCGCTGGAGCTGGGCCCTTGTGCTGCTTTTCATGTATACGCTGACCATATATTGGGATGAACTGCTGACGCTAGCGAAAGAAAAGCGTAAGCTCCTCATAATATGCAGTATATGCCTTTACGTGCTGTGCATGATCTGTGACAAATCGAGAAATGTACAGGTAATGTCAGCTATACCGCTGTTTTTTGCAGCTATCCTCATCATAGGGATACCGAAGGAGAAAAAATATGCTGTATATAAGCCTTTTCTGGTAATCCTCCTTATATGCTTCACGGTATTTAAATCCTCATACTGGCTGTTTAACCCGCCCACATCGGACTATACGAGCAAATTTATCAGCAATAAAGATGTGGCAGACGAACTTAAGGATAACGAAGTGACGGCTTTAGAGACGGTAACGGATGTAAATGGCATCCGCTATACCGGAGGCTCCATGACTCCTAATATAAACGTTGTATCAGGAGTATCAAACACGCAGTATTACTGGACGCTCACCAATCCCGAGATGAACATATTCAGCTCGGATATGAATATCATAAATCCCCTGGCACAGAGCTTCAGCGGATATGACGACAGAACCTCGCTTATAGCATTGTCCGCATCTTCATATTATGTATTAAATGAGGCTGATAAGAGTAAATATGCCGTACCGTACGGGTATGAGCTTATAAGTACGGTTAATACCGGGGAAGGATTTTCGTCGGTAAACAAAACACCTGAAACTGACGACACGGACCAGGAAGAGGAGTCTGATATATCCTCGGGAAATAATTGGGAAATATATAAAAACAAGAATAAACTTCCCTATGCATATTTTTATGAATCATATATTTCTGCCGATAAATGGAATGCGATGAATCCCGTGCAGAAGTGTACCCGAATTTACCGAACGGCTTCCGGAATATATCACAGGCTACGATGCGGAATGCCAGAGCGAAGACATAACACTTACCGGTAACAGCGTCATATGTACATCAACCAAACAGAAGATAGTATTAAAGTCATCGGATATCCCGGATAATTGTGAGATATACGTAGCTTTTGAGGGGCTTGATTATGAGCCGGTAACGGAGTATGAGCTGTATTTCGGAGATGATAAGTTTGACCCGCTTCACTTGTATGATGAAGCCCGTTGGGAAAAGCTTACACTGCAGGAGCAGGAAACATTTAAGAAAAGATACCGCAACCGCTTGGATGTTCAGATGGCCGAGATAACCGTCGCTTCATCGGGCGGGGTGAAAAAAGTCATAGAGTATTTTCCTCCCGATTCATCATTCTCGAGTGACAGGCATGATTTTATCGCTAATCTCGGATATTATGAAAAGGGCGTAAAGAAGATCACGCTTACATTCGCAGGACGCGGCATATACACGTTTGACAGTATGAAGATATACTGCGTTCCCATGAGCGGCTATGAGAAAAAGATCAATAAATTAAAGAGCAATCAGCTGAAAAGCTTCAGGCTTAAAAACGATGCAATCTACGGAAAATCAAAAGCCGATAAGGACAGGATTTTATGTATAGCAGTACCTTACTATGAAGGCTGGAGAGGATATATCGATAAGAAGGAAGTGGAGGTGCTCTGTGTAAATGAGCATTATCTGGGCCTCCTCGTACCTGCCGGTACGCATGATATCGAGCTGCACTATGTAAGACCGTACCAGAAGACCGGATATGTCTTGTCTCTTATAGGTATAGCGGCATTTATCATACTACTTGTATTCAGAAAACTGATAGTTGAACGAGTGCCCGGGCATGACCGCAAAACTCAGATGTGACAAAAGTAATGATAAGACATGTCTTTCCTCACTACCAAAATAAAAAATCACGTTTTATAATGAGTGTGTCGACAAACGAATGAGTTTGCGGCACACTTTTTATATGTCGTTTTAACAGCCTTTCCCTTTGTATAATTCTTTTTGGATGGATCCTTTGAAAACTTGTACTTTATACTCGTATCATAGGAAACTTTAATATAATATGTTCCTTATTAAATTTCTTAAATACTTGTTGCTTTTGATAGTAAAAATATGATTTTCTTAAATCGGCTACAAAAGTACAA
>CACYIR010000156.1 GCA_902774525.1 uncultured Lachnospiraceae bacterium | reverse complement strand
ACCCATGGATGCCCATACATCAGTATATACAACATCAGCACCTTCAGCAGCCTTCATAATATCGCTTGTGATCTCAAGATCACCGTTCTTATGTGCCCACTCTACAAGCTTTGCATCAGGCTGATGATTGTCGGGACATCCTATAGCTACTTTCATACCGCTTAAGATACCGCCGGCGATGATGGAGTTTGCCATATTGTTGCCGTCACCGATAAATGTAAACTTCAATCCCTTAAGGCTCTGCTTATACTCCCTAATGGTCATAAGGTCTGCAAGTACCTGGCAGGGATGACAATAGTCGGTAAGACCATTTATAATAGGAATAGAACCATAAGTAGCCAGGTCCTCAACGTCCTGCTGAGCAAAAGTACGGATCATGATACCGTCAAGCATACGTGAAAGAACACGTGCTGTATCCTTGATAGGCTCTCCACGGCCTAACTGGATATCCTTATCACTTAAGAAAAGTGCGGAACCGCCGAGCTGGTACATACCGACTTCAAATGATACACGGGTACGGGTTGATGACTTGGTAAAGATCATACCGAGTGTCTGTCCCTTTAAGTGCTCATGAGCGATATTGTGCTTCTTTTCATATTTTAACTGATCGGCAAGGTTTAATATACCTGTAAGTTCATCAGCTGTCAAGTCCTGTAATTTAAGTAAATGCTTCATTTTATCTTCTCCTTTTTTATACTTCATTTATAGCTTCAACGATTGTATCTAGTCCTTTATCAAGCAATTCCATCGGAATGTTAAGTGCAGGAAGCAGTCTTACCTTGGTCTTGGCTGTAAGAGCTATGGTCCCCTTTTCGATACCCTTGTTTACTACTGCCTTTGCTTCCTTTTCGGTCTGGATACCGAGCATCAGTCCCATACCTGATACAGATACGATACCCTTCTTAAATGAAGGCCAGATACCGAATACATACTCTTTTAATACATCCTCAATACTCTTGCCGTCCGAGGTCTTTGCATCCTTATCCATGCCGTCTGCGAGTCCTGTAGGCTGGAAATCTTCATCAAGCTTAAGACCTGTAAGCTTTTCAATGATGAACTTTGACCTATCCTTTACTCCTGCGATCAGCTTATCATCTATACGTGAAAGGATGTTGTAAGCACCTGCTGTTACTACGGGGTTGCCGCCGAAGGTAGAACCGTGTGAACCGGGGTTCATGGTGTCCTTAACCTTTTCACCGAGCAGACATGCACCCAAAGGAAGTCCGCCGCCCACGCCCTTAGCTGTGGAAACCACATCGGGAGTGATACCGTAATTCATAAATGCGTAAAGGCTGCCTGTACGTCCGTTACCTGTCTGAACCTCATCTATACCGAGAAGTATGTCGTAGGTTTTAGCATACTCAGCCACCTGCTTTACAAATGAAGGAGTAAGTGCTATCACTCCGCCTTCACCCTGTACAAGCTCCATCATGATACCGGCTATTTTACCTTTATTCTTATCACACAGAGCCCTTAAAGCCTCAAAATCATTGGCGGGTGTGTAAAGGAATCCTTCGGTAAAAGGTCCGAAGCTCTTGTGGAATACATCCTGTCCTGTAGCTGAAAGAGTGGTGATCGTACGGCCGTGGAAGCTGTTGACAAGAGTTACTATGAGATTTCTCTCATCACCGTATTTGTCGGAAGCATATTTCCTGATGACCTTGATCATACATTCATTTGCTTCTGCACCGGAGTTTCCGAAGAATACCTTCTTCATGCCGGTCTTTTCGCACAGAAGCTTAGCCAGCTTTGTCTGAGGTACACTGTAGTAAAGGTTGGAGGTATGGGGGATCAGGTTCAGCTGGTCGATGACTGCCTTCTTCCATTCATCATCTCCCGCTCCGAATACATTTACCGCGATACCGGTACCTAAGTCTATATATTCTTTTCCGTTCTCATCGTAGAGGAGAGAACCCTTGCCTTTTACGAGCTCTAAGTCAAAACGCCCGTAGGTGTTGGCAATATAATCTTTATCGTTGATTTTTGTATTATCCATTTTTTACCCTCTTATACGAACATGGTACCGATACCTTCATCAGTCATGGTCTCAATAAGGATTGAGTGAGGTATCTTACCGTTTATAATAAATACTTTCTTAACGCCGCGTCTGATAGCCTCGATGCAGCACTCTACCTTAGGTATCATACCGCCCGATACTATGCCCTCTCTCATAAGCTGGGGAGCTTCGCTTGCGTTGATCTGATGGATAAGTGATGAAGGATCATCCTTATCTCTTAAGATACCGTCGATATCGGTCATTGAGATAAGAGCTTCCGCTCTCAGCTTACCTGCTATTCTTGCAGCTGCCGTATCTGCATTGATGTTATATACATTTCCTTCATCATCGTAACCTACTGTTGCGATTACGGGAATATATCCCATATTAAGTACGTCAAGAATGGGATCCTCATTGATATGAGTGATCTTACCTACAAATCCGAGCTTTTCATCCAGCTTCTCTGCTCTGATCATCTGGGAATCGAGACCGCAGAGACCGAGTGCCTTGGATCCGAACTTATTTAAAAGGTTAACCAGGCTCTTGTTGATCTTGCCGGCCAATACCATCATAGCTATATTTGCAGTCTCGGCATCGGTAACTCTTAAGCCGTTAACAAATTCAGTCTTCTTTCCGACAGCATTAAGTGTTTCAGTGATCTCAGGACCGCCGCCGTGTACAAGTACTACCTTCATACCGATGAGATTTAAAAGAACTATATCACTCATTACGGCATTCTTAAGGTCTTCGTTGATCATGGCATTTCCGCCATATTTAACAACTACTATTTTGTTGTTATACTGCTGTATGTAGGGAAGTGCATGTACCAGCACTTCTGCTCTTTGACTGTTTGTTAATACGCTCTCGTTTTCCATTTCTTTTTCCATCCTATTTCTGTTTTTCTGTTTTTTCAATCAGAGAACCGTCCCTCTGATCGATTTAGCTTCTGTAGTCCGCATTGATCTTTACGTAATCGTATGTAAGGTCACAGCCCCATGCTGTGGCTTCTGCTTCGCCTTCATGCATGTCTACGAATACGGTGACTTCTGAAGCCTGCATGATCCTCTTTGCTATCTCTTCATCAAATGCGAGCGGTACGCCGTGGTCAAATACCTGGAGCCTGCCGGCATCGCTCTCAAAGAAAAGTTCTACATCGTTCTGGTCGAACTGTGCACCGGAATATCCCATCGCACATAAGAATCGTCCGAAGTTGGCATCGCATCCGTAAATGGCAGCCTTTGAAAGGTTCGATCCTACGATGGCTCTTGATAACGTTCTTGCATCATCTTTAGATTTTGCATTTATTACTTTTGCCTCAAAAAGCTTAGTAGCGCCCTCACCGTCACCTGCCATGGTACGTGCCAGATGTCTGCATACATAGGAGAGTGCATCATAGAACTCTTTATATGCATCATTTTTCTCTGTTATCTTGGCATTTCCTGCCAGGCCGTTAGCCATGATAAGTATCGTTGGTAGATGTATCACCGTCAACCGTGATCATGTTGAAGGTATCCTTTACTACTTCGCTCAAAGCTTCCTGAAGGAGCTTCTTTTCAATACTTAAATCGGTGGTAAGGAAACCGAGCATGGTGCACATATTGGGATGTATCATACCCGAGCCCTTGCTCATACCGCCGAGTGTCACGGTCTTACCGTCTATATCAAATGTAACTGCTATTTCCTTATTGATGGTATCGGTGGTCATTATAGCCTTGGAAGCTGCGGTACCTGCCTCGATGCTGCTAGATAAGGTCTTGCTCATCTCCGTTACGCCGTTTACAAGCTTTTCTACGGGGAGCTGCATACCGATGACACCGGTAGATGCTACAGCTACGCTCTCGTAGCTTACTCCAAGTTCGGTCTCGACAGCTTTTGCGGTGCTTTCGCATGCATCCCAGCCTTCCTGTCCTGTACAAGCATTGGCTATACCCGAATTACATACTACAGCCTGCATGGGCTTTCCCGAATATACTATCTTCTGGTCCCATTGTACACATGCTGCCTTTACCACGTTGCTGGTAAATGTTCCGGCACACTCACAGGGACTCTCCGAATACACCATAGCCATATCGGTACGGTTCTTATATTTTATCTCAGCTGCACAGCAGGCAGCCTTAAATCCTTTTGCTGCGGTAACTCCGCCTTCTGTTTTCTGTAACATATTGTCCTTCTTTCCGGGTTGATTTCCCAAAATCGCACAAATTTTATTATACTACACAAAACCATATTTAGTCAATTTAATTTAATGGGTCTGTTTATTATTTATACCTGTTTTAAATCAGATCACAAGTCCTGTAGCCTCATCGATACCGAGTACGATATTCATATTCTGGATGGCTGCACCCGATGCACCTTTTCCGAGGTTGTCGAAGCTGCTTGCTACCACTATCCTGTCATCGTTACCGGTCACGTAGATCATAAGGTCGTCTCTGCCTGACATCTCATCGGAGAATATCACATTTCCCTTATCCGCATCTGCACCGAAAGGAGCAACCTTGATGAACTTCTCGTTCTTATAGTAATCAGCGATCATGTCTCTGA
>CACYIR010000155.1 GCA_902774525.1 uncultured Lachnospiraceae bacterium | reverse complement strand
CCAGGGAGAAAACTATATCTGGTACTGTATTTCATATACTGATAAGGATGAAAATAAGGTATATTATTCCAGTATAGCAAAAGAAAATGATGACGCAAAAGATGAAGTGATATATTCCGAAAAGGTTGATGGTCCGTTCGTCTGCTGTAACATTCAAGAGTTTTCTGAGATTATGCAGAACATAGAGCCCAAAACAGCTTCGAGAGAATATTTCGAGAATCTGGATAAAGACTTTAGCCTTGAGGATATTGTTAAAGAAATAGGCAGATACGGGCTGGCAGGTTCGGGAATAATATACCACGTCTGGAAACTGGATGACGGCTCGGAAGCCTTAGTGATATTTGACAGTAAAGGAAGAATATCCAGGATATATATCCGAGGGGAAGATATTAGCGATTTAATATATGAGAGGGAGTATTAAGGACTAAGTTTTGATCTTACAAAGGTTGTAAAACAGACGGGATGGGTGCATGTGGTTTACACATGATGGTTTTGATATATAAGGAGGTTGGGGTCCATGAATAAAATCTTAACTATCAGCAGACAGTATTCAAGCGGCGGCCGGGAAATAGGACAGAAGCTGGCGGAAATCTGGGGTATCCCGTTTTATGACAATGAGCTCATAACACGGGCGGCAGAGGAAAGCGGATATGCCGTAGAAGCATTTCAGAGTGCGGAAAGCCGTGCCACAAGCTCACTGCTTTATTCTATAGCGAGAGGCATGGTGACTTCAGGAAACATACATAATACCTTCAACAATCTGACACTGGATGACCGCTTATATATGGCACAGGCAGATATAATAAGAAAGCTTGCGGATGAAGGCCCGTGTGTCATAGTCGGCAGATGTGCGGACTATATCCTCGGAAAACGTAAGGATGTGGTACATGTATTTGTCATGGCTGACATGGAGTTCAGAAAAGAGCGTGCCATGCGTATAGACGGCATGCCTGAGACAAAGATTGAGGAAAATATCCTTAAGATGGATAAAAGAAGGTATAACTATTATAACTTCCATACCGGAGAGAAGTGGGGCAAGGCTGAGAACTATTCCCTCTGCATCAATTCCGGAAAAGTAGGCATCGACAATGCCGTGCAGGTAATAAAAGCATACTGCGAATCGTATAAATAAAAACAAAAGCTCCTGTAGATCTTCTATAGGAGCTTTTACTTATATAACTCTCTTATTTTTCCATTTACCGCTCTTAAATCTCCACAGATTGATGGCTGCCTTGATACACCAGTCAAGCACCATGGCCAGAGTGATACCTATCACACCCATGCCCATCCATTTGGCAAGTGCGAATGAGAGGATGGTACGGCAGATGACTGTGGCAAATATGGAGTTCCACATGGTAAACTTCACGTCACCTGCAGCCCTTAATCCGCCCGACAGCGGTCCGGAAAACGGCTGGATGAAAGCAGAGAAAACATCGTGAATGATCACTATTATAAGAAGCAATTCTTTTGTCTCATCCGACAGGTCATACAGCGGAAGGATAAGCGGTGTGATAGCAGTGATCAGGATATTCCATATGATGGCCAACACAAGGGACAACCTGGTAAGCTTCTTTATATACCATTCTGCGGCTTCCGTATCCCATGCACCTATACACTGTCCGACCACAGTGATGAATACTGTAGCCATCGCTATATTGATACACGCGGACAGGGACCATATGGTCTGACCTGTTGTATTGGCCGCTATCTGGGATGTACCGAATGTGGCTACCAGCATGCCGAGCACTACCTTGGCAGCCTGGAACAGAGTGGTTTCTATGGAGTTCGGTATGGCTACACCGAGTATCCTCTTCGACATAGCCCATTTTAATCTGAATACCAGTTTCGGTATGATACATACTTCATTATCTTTTTTGAGACACAGGTAAGTCATTATCACTGCGGCTACATACCACGAGATAGTGGTCGGCCATGCGACACCTGCGGCTCCGGCTTTTAATACGAAGATACCTATGGCGTTTCCTGCAACATTTATCAGGTTGGCTGTAAGAGACACCCACATGGTGACCTTGGTATGTCCCATGGCGCGGTATACGGCAGCACCTGCGTTATACAATGCGTTTGCCGGGAAGGATATGGCTACTATCTGCATATAGGTTATGCAGGCATCCATGGTCTCCGGCTCCGTTTCGGGGTACATCACTTTTAGCAGTCCCGAGCCGAACAGCAGCATCAGTGCCATACAGGTAAGTGACATAAAACCGCCCAGATGGAATATCTGGGATGCGGCGAGGTCTGCATTTTCTTTTTTCTTATTCCCCAAGTATTGTGAAACAACTATGGCTCCACCGGCGGAGATAGATGTAAATAAATATATGAATACGGTATAGATCATCGTATCGAGACCTACCCCGGCCACGACTTCTTCACCCGCATAGCTCACCATCATGGTATCCGCCAGTCCTACAACGAGCTGTAACAGCTGTTCTATAAGAAGCGGTACTATTATGGCTTTAAGTGCCCGGTTTGAGAAGCGCTGGCGTTCCGCGGGCAGTACCGGACGCGGCTCTATCCATCGCAAAATTGACTTCATTATAAGCTCCTTGATGATTAATGTCACAGAGTATCATATCACTGAGAATAAGTAGTGTCCAATGCTTATGGACAGGATAGGCTATTGGGTATAATTAAGAAATAATGGGAAATTCAGGGGCTCAAAATAAAAAGGAACCACCGGATTATGGACTGCGTCTAATAATGTGACTAATCAAAAAAAGTAAAAAAATTTTTTTAATCTGTCACTTAATTGTCACTTAAGTCATTTATAGTCTATAAGTGGATGTCAGGCAGTCTCCGGGCTGCCTCCAATTAGTGCATAAACATACGATACAGTGTGGTGAAGATATGGAAGAAAAGAAAAAAACAGTTATTGAAGTCCGGGATGCCAAAAAGGTATACCGGATGGGACAGGAAAAGATCAAAGCCGTGGACGGGGTTAGTTTTACTGTCGAGGAAGGCGAGTTCTGCTGTCTGCTCGGAACATCAGGTTCCGGTAAGTCAACGCTCCTTAACCTTATGGCAGGTATAGAAAAGCTTACCAAGGGTGAGATAATCATCAAGGGCAAGTCCATCGGCAAGATGAGCGAGAACAAGCTGGCGAAATTCCGGCAGGACAATCTGGGATTTGTATTTCAGAGTTACAACCTGATAGGTTCCATGACGGCACTTGAAAATGTGGAATTTCCCCTGGTATTTAAGCGAGTCCCGGCAAAGAAGAGAAGAAAACTCGCAGTGGAAATGCTTAAAAACGTTGGTCTTAAAGGACGTATGCAGCATAAGCCGAAGGAAATGAGCGGTGGCCAGCAGCAAAGAGTCGGTATAGCCAGAGCCTTTGTGGCAAGACCGGCCATAGTGTTTGCCGATGAGCCTACAGGTAACCTTGATTCCAAGACTACCATAGAGGTCATGGACATGCTGAAGGCTATGGCACGTCAGAACAATCAGACCATTGTAATGGTTACACATGACAGGAAGCTTACGGAGTATGCGGACAAGATTATAAACATCCTGGACGGCAAGATAGAAAGCATAGAGATACAGGCCAATTCCAAGGAGGGTAAGTTCCCCGAGTATGAAGAGCCTGCAGTTCCCGATAAGAAAGCCGAGAAAAAAGGAAAAGACGGAAAGAAGAGCAAGGATAAAACTTCCAAGTCCGGTACGAAGGATACTGCGGTACCGAATACCGGTGACACCGGTCAGTCCCAGGGCGCAGGCGGATTTGACTTAGCCTACGAGACGGAAAAGCTTGAGGCAGCAGCACAAAAACTTTTAGACGAAGAAAAGGCTGCAAAGCTGGCAGAGCAGGGTGAGTCACAAGCAGGAGCAGAGGAAATAAAAGACGGATTCACCGAGTTTGTTAAGGATGATAAAAGCAGTTTAGAATAAGTCAGGGAAAATGAAAGTATTAAGAGAGATTTACGGAGAGAAAAAGGAAGGAATAAGGAAAATGAAACGAGCAGCAATCGTATCAAAATTTACAACAGTTTTTGTTTTAGTTGCCATGTT
>CACYIR010000154.1 GCA_902774525.1 uncultured Lachnospiraceae bacterium | reverse complement strand
ATAAGCTGCGATCTGTTCTACGGAATCGGGAAGAGTAACGCTTTCAAGCTTATAATAGGAACCTGAAAGGTTAAGGTTCTGGATAACGGTGGTGCCCTTTTTTACGTTAAGGGTGGTGACAGAGGGGTCAACAGCCTGAAGTACGGTAACTAAGCTGTCTCCGTCATAAGCTTCTTCGGTATGGTATAATCCGCCGTTTTTAATGCTGTATCCGCCTACGTTGTTGGAGGGGATGCTGATCCCGTCAAAGCTTGTGTTTGTAATGTAGAAATACTTGGTGTTTGTAGGGATGTTTACGCTCTTTAACGATGAAAGACCGTACAGTGAAACACTCTGTGACTTGTTAAGCTTTATAGTCTCAAGCTGGTCACAATATCCGATGTAGGTGCCCGAAAGCTCTAAACCGGACAGATCGAGAGTCTTCAATGCGTAACAGCCGTCTACGGTGATATAGTCAAGTGTTGAGGGGAGATTAAGTTCCTCAAGGCTGGAGAGCTCATAGATATAAACACTTGTTACACCCTCGGGGATCGTAACTGATTTTACGTCCGAATTATATGTTAATGAAACATATGTGATACCCAGGTCATCAGGGATGACAAAGTTTTCTTCTTCTCCGGTATAACCTACCAGTTCATCATCGTAGAGATAGAAACCGCGTTCATCATAGTTAGGGTCCTCGTATTCATCATAGAAACCGTCTCCGTAATCATCAACCGATGTGACGGTCATATCTTCATCAGCCGATACGCTGCTGTAAGGCGCATATGACACGATCTGGAAGACAAAAGCCAATGCAAGGACAAATGCTGTAAACTTCTTAATATTTCTTTTCACCAAAAACACCTCCTTGGTATTACTTTACTGCTTTACGCTTAAACGGACTAAAGCACGCTTTAATTTTGCTTCGGCGATCCTTTGATCGCGTTCGCTTAATGACTCGTCTTTAAGACGTGCCTCTGCCCTTTCCTTAGCGGAAAGCGCACGCTGCTCGTCGATATCCTCTTTCCATTCCCAGGTGGTGGCGAGCAGGTGGCATGTACCGTCCATGACTGAGAGCATGCCTCCGATGCATGCCGCAAATCTGGTGGTACCGTCTTCAAGACGGATATAAGCTTCTCCCATACCGAGAGCGGTGCAGAAGTTACAGTGGCCGGCAAGTACTGCCATGTCACCGGTAACGGTCCTCACCTTTACTCTTTCTATATCACCGGAGTAAAGAAGTCCGTCCGGTGTAGCTATCTGAATGGGAAATGTGTTCATATTATATACCTGATAATCCTTTCATATAGGAGATTATTAGTTCTTTGCTTTCTCGAATACTTCATCGATGGTGCCGACGAAGAGGAATGCACTCTCGGGGATAGCGTCGCATTCGCCGTCAAGTATCATCCTGAAGCCGCGGAGAGTCTCTTTTAACGGAACATATTTTCCGGGAAGACCGGTAAACTGTTCTGCTACGGAGAAGGACTGGGACAGGAAACGCTGTACTTTACGTGCACGTGCAACGGTGGTCTTGTCTTCTTCCGAAAGCTCGTCCATACCCATGATGGCGATGATATCCTGAAGTTCCTTATAACGCTGGAGTACCTTCTGTACCGAACGTGCGATATTGTAATGCTCTTCACCTACTATGTCGGGAGTAAGTATACGGCTTGTCGAATCAAGAGGATCAACTGCCGGATAAATACCCTGGCTGGCGATATCACGTGAAAGAACGGTGGTAGCGTCAAGGTGTGTGAATGTAGTAGCGGGAGCGGGGTCGGTAAGGTCATCCGCAGGTACGTATACGGCCTGGATAGATGTGATGGAACCTTTTCTCGTGGAAGTGATACGCTCCTGAAGGGCGCCCATTTCGGTAGCAAGGGTAGGCTGATAACCTACGGCTGAAGGCATACGGCCGAGAAGAGCCGAAACCTCGGAACCTGCCTGTGTGAAACGGAATATGTTATCAATAAAGAGAAGCACGTCCTGATTCTTTACATCACGGAAATACTCAGCCATGGTAAGTCCGGAAAGACCTACTCTCATACGTGCTCCGGGCGGCTCGTTCATCTGACCGTATACTAAGGCGGTCTTCTCGATAACGCCCGACTCCTTCATTTCGTTGTACATATCGTTACCTTCACGGGTACGTTCTCCAACGCCTGTGAAGATGGAGTATCCGCCGTGCTCTGTAGCTACGTTGTGGATAAGCTCCTGGATAAGAACCGTTTTACCTACTCCGGCACCGCCGAAAAGACCGATCTTACCACCTTTAGCATATGGGCAGATAAGGTCTACGACCTTGATACCTGTCTCCAGGATCTCTGTTGCAGCAGCCTGCTCTTCGTAAGCGGGCGCCGAACGGTGGATTGACCAGCGCTCTGCAGTCTTGGGTGCAGGAAGATTATCAACGGGCTCTCCAAGCAAGTTGAAAACTCGTCCTAAGCACTCCTCACCTACGGGAACGGTGATGGAAGAGCCTGTATCCACTGCGGGAAGTCCACGTACCATACCGTCGGTAGAGTTCATGGCGATACAGCGGACGGTGTTGTCACCTATCTGCTGAGCTACTTCCGCAACGAGCTTTCTGCCCTGTGTTTCGATCTCAATGGCGTTAAGAAGTGCAGGCAGTTCATCGGGCTTGAATTTGATGTCAAGTACGGGACCTGTTACCTGAACGACCTCGCCAATGTGTCTATCGCTCATTCTGATGTTCTCCTATCTTATGATTTTATTGAACACCTCATCAGTCAGCCTGCGGCTGACAGCTTCCCCTCGAGGGGAAGCCTTTTGACGGGGATATTATCTGTTATTACTGGGATCACAGTCCTTCGGCACCGCCGACGATCTCGGTGATCTCCTGTGTGATGCTTGCCTGACGTGCACGGTTATAATGCAGGTTGAGCTGTTCGATCATCTCTTCCGCATTGCTTGTAGCGGCATCCATGGCTGTACGGCGAGCTGCCTGTTCACTGGCCACGGAATCACAGATGGCACCGTATATAACTCCGGCTAAGTATTCGGGCACGATCGTGTTGAATACTTCGGTGCTGTCAGGTTCGTAAAGTATGATGTTCAGGTTCGTAAAGTATGATGTTTTTTACACCGCCTGCTTTAACCTCGGCTGACTCAGATGCTGCGGCAGCAGCTGATGATCTGCCTTTTCCTGCTTTGCTGTGCTTGATATCGGCGAGCGGAAGAGTGGCTACCGCGTGGGGAACCTGCGAAAGGATGTTGATGAATTCGGTGTATACCAAAGATACGCATCCGAAGGCTCCTTTTTTATACTCTTCACATATGAGGTTTGAGATGGCAAAACTGTCGGCTACGGCGATGGGAGCTATCTCCCCGAAGGCTTCGGTGAGTATTTCGGCATTCTTATGCTTGAAATATTCTACGGCTTTCTTTCCTATGGGAAGAACGGAGTATTCCTTACCTTTTGCATCGGCCTCAAAACACTTGAAAAGGTTTGAGTTGTAACCGCCTGCTAAGCCTCTGTCACCGGCGATGACTACATAACATACTTTTTCGTTAACATTGTCCTTGGCATATATCGATGAAAAATCGGTGTTGCTGTTTGCGATATTTACCAGGGTGCTGTACAGTTCATCGAAATACGGACGGCATTTCTCCGAACGTTCCTTTGCCCTGCGCAGCTTGGAGGATGCGACCAATTCCATTGCTTTGGTGATCTGCATGGTACTCTGCACACTTTTGATGCGCAGCTTTACTGCCTTCATATTACCGGCCATGTTGCTTCCTCCTTTTTGCTTTATTTATTACCTTTTAAGCTTAAAAACTGTTTTGTATATGCCTCAAGAGCTGATTTTAAGTTGTTCTCGGTCTCTTCTTCGAGCTTTCCGGTTTCCTTTATGGCCTGCATAGCGGCATTACCGTCAGCGTTTGTCTCAAGGAAGGAATAGAGACCTTCTTCATATTCTCTGATGTCCTCGACGGTTACTTCTGTCAGCATGTTCTTGGTTACGGCATATATGATGGCAATCTGCTTCTCTACCGGAACGGGAGAGTTCTGTGACTGCTTAAGTACCTGCACGATTCTTGCACCCTGGTCAAGACGTGCCTTGGTATCGGCATCAAGGTCGGAACCGAACTGTGCGAAGCCCTGCAGCTCTCTATACTGTGAATAGATAAGCTTCAGAGTACCTGCTACCTTCTTCATAGCCTTGATCTGGGCATTACCGCCTACACGGGATACCGAGATACCGGGGTTAACGGCGGGCATAACGCCTGAGTGGAAAAGCTCGGTCTCAAGGAATATCTGTCCATCGGTGATGGAGATAACGTTTGTAGGGATGTATGCCGATACGTCGCCGGCCTGTGTCTCGATGATAGGAAGAGCGGTAAGCGATCCGCCGCCGTGCTCCTTGTCGAGCTTGGCTGCACGCTCGAGAAGTCTTGAGTGGAGATAGAATACATCTCCGGGGTAAGCTTCACGTCCGGGGGGACGACGGATAAGCAGTGAGAGTGCTCTGTAGGCAACCGCATGCTTACTTAAGTCATCATAGATACAGAGGACGTGCTTGCCCTTGTACATGAAATACTCACCCATGGCACAGCCCGAATAAGGAGCTATGTACTGAAGAGGGCTTGCTTCGGAAGCGGTAGCGGCTACTACGATGGTGTAGTCCATGGCACCGTTCTTCTGAAGGTTTTCCACAAGGTTGGCAACCGTTGAACGCTTCTGGCCTATGGCTACATAGATACAGATTACGTCCTTGCCCTTCTGGTTGATTATGGTATCGGTGGCGATAGTGGTCTTACCTGTCTGACGGTCACCGATTATGAGCTCACGCTGTCCGCGTCCGATGGGGATCATGGAGTCGATAGCCTTGATACCTGTCTGGAGCGGCTCAAATACAGACTGTCTTTCGCATATACCGGGAGCAGGGGATTCGATAGCCCTGAACTCTGTGGTAGCAATGGGACCCGCACCGTCTATGGGCTGGCCGAGTGCGTTTACTACACGGCCTACCATGGCGTCGCCTACGGGAACGGAAACTACCTTACCGGTTCTTTTTACTGTCTGCCCTTCACCGATATTGTCACCTGAGCCGAATAATACGACTGAAACACTGTTTTCCTCAAGGTTCTGAGCCATACCGAAGCTGCCGTCCTCAAATTCGAGCAGCTCGCCTGCCATACAGTTTATAAGACCGCTGGCACGTGCGATACCGTCACCGACATTAAGTACGGTACCGGTCTCGTTCTGGCGTATGGTGTTTTCGTAGTATTTTATCTGACTCCGGATGACCTGGGATATTTCTTCGGGTTTTAATTGCATAATTCCATTCCATCCTTTTTGAAATTATTGTTGTTATGCCGGGGAAGTTATTACATCACAACCTCATCCAGCTTTCTCTTGATTCCGGAAAGACGTCCGGAAACGGTTCCGTCAAGCTGCTTTCCGTCGAGCTCGACTTTTATGCCTGCAAGCACCTTCGGGTCGATCTTAGCGGTAATGGTTATCTTCTTACCGCTCATGGCCTCGAGTTTAGCTGCAAGAGCCTTTATCTGACTGTCATTAAGTGCTACGGCACTGGTAACCACAGCCTCTGAAATATTGTGGTCTTCGTTATAGCGCTTTGTGAAGATCTCGCAGCATCCCTCGTATTCGCCGAGAAGATCGCGTTCACACAAAAGCTTTAAGAAAGACACCAGATATTTTTCACAGGAGCTTCCGAAGGCGGCATCGATCAGGCCGATACGTTCTGCCTTCTTGATGGAAGGCTCTGCGAGTAAACGTATATAATCGGGATTATCCCGAAGTATCTGTTTTATGGCAAGCATCTGATCGCGGATCGGCTCCGTGAGCTTTTCCTCCGATGCGAGATCGTACAGACTGCTGCCATATACACGGGAACGTTCAGTCATCCGTACACTCCTTTATGCATTACCTACGTTGCTTATATATTCGTCGATCAGCCTTGCATGGTCCTTTTCGCTGATCTCACGCTCGATCACCTTTCCGGCTATTTCCATAGCCATGCTTCCGATCTCATCCTTAAGCTCGTTAACTGCCTTGCGGCGTTCCTGAGCTATATCGGCTTCAGCCTTCTGTTTGATGGCAGCTGCCTGGGAAGAAGCTTCCCTGAGCATCTCGTCGCTCTTTGCTGCCGCATTTTTCTGAGCGGTGGCAAGAAGTTCGTTTGCCTTTTCCTTGGCTTCGAGCATGTTCTGCTCGTATTCTGCCTTGATGGCTGCTGCTTCGTTTTTGGCTTCTTCGGCTTCTCTTATGTCTGCATCGGCTTTTGCCTGACGTTTAGCCAGGATCTCCCTGACAGGTTTAAAGAGAAACTTCTTTATCAGAAGCATCTGTATGAAAAGGTTACAAATCTGCGCTATAAATGTCCAATTTATCGTTACCAGATCCTGCGTGGCAGTTTCCGCTAAAAATAACGGCTGTAACATCTTTATAACCTCCTTATCCGCAAACTTTTAATAGTATTCCTTAAGGATCAAAGCTTGCCCATACAACCAAGGATCATGGTAGAAGTTACATCACTCTTACACTCGGGCTGACGTCCGATAGCTTCAAGAGCCTTAGAAACAGCGTTACCTTCACCGATACCGGGGCCGATACCTGCGATAAGTGCAAGACCTGCACCTATTGCACAGCCTGCAAGTGCAATACCTTTTGCGAGAACCTGAAATGCATTGAAATCCATAAAAATTTCCTCCATATGTAATTTATGTTTTTGTTTCTTTTTAATACATGTTTGTTATCCCTCTGCAGCGTTCGAAATATACTTCGTTGTCAGCATACAGAAGATGAATGCCTGCATGACGCCTGAGAACCAGTCAAAGTAGACTGAAAGAACTGCGGGTATACCGACATCTAAGAACGGGATACCTGAAAGCACCTCACCCAAAACTCCCGGCAGCAGACCGAACAATGCGGCACTGGCAGCGGCAAGGGCGGCGTAAATAAGCGAGTTGATAACCAGACCTGACAGGATGTTGCCGAAGTGACGGCAGGCCATACCGATGGGAGTAGCAAGCTCCGACAGTATGTTGAACGGTGTCATGACGGCTATCGGTTCGGTATATCCTTTAAGATATCCGCCGAATCCGCTTGATTTGATTTTCTGGTGAGTGATCATGATGAAGACCACTATGGCCCATGCGGCTTCCGTATTAAGGTCTGCGGTAGGGCTTCTTACCCCCAGGAGACCGATAAGGTTTGAAAAAATACTTGTGGCGAACAGGGCTGTGACGAAGGGAATGAATTGCTTGAACTTCGGTCCCATGTTGCCGAGCGTAAAGTTGTCGGCAAGCTCGACCAGCCATTCGGCTACAGCCTGGCGTTTGCTTATTTTCTCAACCTTCAGATTATGCGTTAGGAAAATACAGAGTCCGGTGATTATGATCATGACGATCCAGCTGATCAGCATCGTTTCGTTGATCTCTATTTTCCCGCCCAGCAGGGGCACTTCAAAAGGAAGATCGATGGTCCAGTAGACTTTAGGACCGACAATGTTAATGTCCATTTTTTATCTGCTCCACCTCCTTCTTTAATATTTTTTAAATATGATAGACGCAAGCTTTATCCCGAGTGAAGGGAAAAGCAGCGGAACTATACCGGCTACGTAGTTGAAACAGGGTACCAGGATGGCGATCACGATCCATGCTATCTGCATGAGATAACGGTATGTGTAACTCAGCTTCATCCTGTTGCGGGCACGGTCCTGATTGGTATCCGATGCTACCTTCTGGACTGTGAGCCCCATTAAAAAGAAATTGAAAACCGCGACTCCTCCGCCGCCGAAACCGCCGAGCAGGATCTTCCAATATGCGAAATCCGGCGATTCCTTCATTTCGGGGAATATGGCCATAAGCAGGAACATAACCCCGAAGAGTATCACAAGCCCGATGGATACATATATGATGATATGCATAAGCTCCTTTTTAAGGGCCGGAGAGAGCTTGCCCGAAGGCGGTCCGTTCTGCTGCGCGGGATTCTCAGCCGCACGCGGCTCTGCTGCCATATCTGCTGCATCCTGCGGCAGATTGTTTGTATCTGTGTTTAATTCATTCATATAACTCCCGGGTACCGTTACTGGTGCTGATTGAACGATACCTTTTTCTTGTCTTCTTCTTTTTTTGCTTTTTTTGTCTCGGCCAGGTAAAACTTATACCCTGACATGAAGGCTGCGCCGATCCCCAGTATCAGTCCGGGGATAAATACCCATTCACCCACACCGCACTTATCGGTCAGAAACCAGCAGGCAAGCCCGCAGAGTATGATGGGAATGATGATATTCAGTCCCAGCTGTCCGAGCATAGATATATTTTTTAATATGTAGGAAAAATTTTTCATAGGACTCCCTTATATTAAAAAGCGCATAAAAACAAATTCTAAACCATTGTAGCATAAAACATGATATTTTTCAAGTAAAGAAAAGAAATTTATATCGGGTTCCCTACAGCGGGGACCTTGTAAAAATATACCGGACGAGGCTGAAATAAAACGATAAATACTTCAGAAATAGTAAAACGCTATTATTTATGAGAGCTTGTTGCATTTTACACAAAACAAAAACCGGAAAGCACACCTCGAGTTATGCATATTTGCGAATAAATGTAAAATTTTCGTAAAAAAACAGTTGACAAAACTTGAAAAACATAATACTATTAGAGGGAACTATAAATCGATTTAGTAAAAAGCGTTTACTAAAACGTTTAGTAAATCGGAACAGAAGGGATATTGAGTCACATGGGCAAGCAGAAGAAAGAAATCGATATTCTGACGGCTTCCGCAAAGAGAAGGAAGAGAAAGGGCAAGATAGAGTTCCTTTATATTCTTCCGTTCGTTTTGCTGGTAGCTGTATTTTCATATTATCCCCTTTACGGCTGGATATACGCTTTCTATGATTACAGACCTCCCTTTGCACTTTCGGAAGTACCTTTCGTAGGACTTAAGTGGTTTAGGAACATGATCGAAAACGAGGAGAGGGTAAAGGATGTCCTCCGTGTTATCAGGAACACCTTCGCCATGAGCGGTATAAGCATGCTGTTCTCCTGGTTCCCCATGATCTTTGCGGTATTTCTTAATGAGATCAAGTGCAGGCCTTTCAAGAAGTTTGTACAGACCGTTACCACCCTTCCGAATTTCATAAGCTGGGTACTTGTATTCTCGATCGCATTCTCGGTACTCAGTGTTAACGGTGCGGTAAACAGTTTCCTCGGCTCCGTTATAGACAACTATGAGCCTACGGACTTTTTATCATCCAGTGAGCATGTATGGTTTAAGCAATGGCTGTGGCTGACGTGGAAAAATGCCGGCTGGGCCGCGATCATGTACATAGCCGCGATCACGGGCATAGACGAAGAACTGAACGAGGCGGCGCGTATAGACGGAGCCTCGCGAATGCAGATCATC
>CACYIR010000153.1 GCA_902774525.1 uncultured Lachnospiraceae bacterium | reverse complement strand
TATCAAGAGTTAAGCTCGCGTATATCATTGATGCGACAGCTGCACCGGTATGTATGATAGCTCCCGTTTCTTCATGGGCCGCAGCTGTATCCGGAAGCGTTGATACTACAACGTATGCGGGCTTTGAGCTTTTTGTACGTGCGATACCTTACAATTTTTATTCGATATTAACATTTGTATTTATCATCACTTTGATCATACTCGGCTTTGATTACGGTAAGATGAGCGGCTTTGAGATCAAGGCTGAAAAAGACGGCGATCTCAGCATGCTTGATGTTGCCCTCAATGATGAAAAAGAAGAGATGAAGATGCAGGAATTCGGACCGGAAAATCCTCCTAAAGGAAAGATACATGACCTTATCCTGCCCGTAGTACTCCTGATCGGAACATCTATATGGGGACTTATAAGAAACGGTTATCAGACTATCGGTGAGGGCTCGTTAAGAGAGGCCTTTTCCGAGACCAATGCATCTGTCGGCCTTCCGTGGGGCGGTATAGTTGCACTTGTGATCATCATTATCTATCTTGTGGCACGTAAGGTTGTAAGCTTTGATGATGCCATGAAGTGTATACCCAAGGGCTTTATAGCTATGGTACCGGCCATCACCATACTTGTACTTGCTACTGCACTTAAAAACATGACAAGTGCACTTGATGCAAGGACATTTGTCGAGTCCGTCATGGCTGATCTGACCGGACTTCAGTGGGCACTTCCTGCTATCGTATTTGTTATCGCCTGCGTTATCGCATTTGCTACAGGTACTTCATGGGGTACATTCGGTATCCTTATCCCTATAGTTACAGCTGTATTCCCCGAGAGCAGTTCTCTGTTCTTCGTAGGCATATCAGCATGTCTGGCCGGTGCTGTATGCGGCGACCATTGCTCACCCATATCCGATACGACCATCATGTCGTCGGCGGGAGCACATTGTGACCATATCCAGCATGTTGAGACACAGCTTCCTTATGCTTTGTCGGTAGCGGGTATTTCATTTTTAACATACCTTTTGGCCGGACTGTTTGACAAGGGCGGATTTGTATGGCTTTCAATTCCTGTAGGAATAATACTTACAATTTTATTCCTTATAGTAGTTAAGAAGATGGTTAAATCAAAAGCATGAAAAAGAATCAGTTATTAGGCAGTGTATTGCTTTTGATCACTGCTGTCATCTGGGGCACGGCTTTTGCTTTTCAGCGTGTGGGAATGGATCATATCGGTCCTGTCACGTTTACCGCTTCGAGGATGACGCTTTCGGCTGTTGCAGTCTCGATAGTTGCCTGCTTTTATAAAGGAAAGACCGCATTTGCCGATGAAAATGAAAAAAGAAAATATTACACGGCTAATGTAAAAGGCGGAATATACTGCGGCGCATTTCTTGCATTTGCCAGCATAATGCAGCAGGCGGGAATTGTATATACCACCGCAGGTAAAGCAGGTTTTATCACAAGCCTGTATATGCTGCTGGTGCCGGTGATAAGTTTTATCCTGTTTAAAAAACACTATAGTCTGATCGTATGGATAGCGGTATTTACCGGTGTGGTCGGGATGTACCTTTTGTGTATGTCGGAAAGTCTTATCCTGTCACAGGGGGATGGGCTGGTATTTATCTGTGCCGTGCTTTTCAGCGGACAGATATTATGCTGCGGATATTTTGCCGTAAGGGGTAATCCGGTGCGGATATCCGCGATACAGTTCGTAACAGGTACGATCATATCGTGGATAGCGGCATTTATCATGGAATCACCCGATATGGACGGGATCATAGAGGCAGCGGTACCCGTGCTTTACTGCGGTATCGCATCCGGAGCCATAGGTTATACACTCCAGCTGATCGGACAAAAGTATACCGAGCAGACTATAGCGGCACTTATCATGAGTCTCGAATCGGTATTCGCCGTCATAGGCGGTGTTATCATCCTGGGAGAGACTATGAGCGCCCGTGAAACTGCAGGATGCATTATTATATTCCTGGCCATTATTATGGTACAGATAAGAAAGAAGAATTAAATATAAAATGAAAAAGAAGATACTGTTCAATTTTATACTCTGTTTCGTTTTGACATTCCTTTGCATAGGGAAACTATATTCTGCGAAGGCCGGTTATGATGCATCAAATGAGGCTAAAAGTATAATTGACGGTATCATTTCTTTTAATGCCGGAAATCCCGGGGAAGCGGGCAATACGGATTCTCCTGACAGTCAGACGGGTACTTCCGCTAAGTCGCAGGATGCACAGGTATTAGAATTTATACGTACGTCTCTTGTATACAATATCGGCGGTACGGCCGAATGGTATGTTTTGGGACTTTCGCAATACGGAGACTATGATTTTACCGAGTACCGTGAGGCACTTGAGAAATATGTATCGGAAAAAAAGATTACCGGTGCTTCCGCCAAGCTTAAATTTGCATTGCTTTTATCATATGTGGACGGAGATAAGAGCTATATAGATAAGACCTTAACGGATGATTCCATAGGCGGCCAGGGTATCATGAGCTATGTATTCGGCCTGCATCTGTTAAACAACGGATTTACAGGCACGGTATCCGCTGATGAGATAATCGATATCATCGGGTCCTTCCAGCATGAGGACGGCGGTTGGTCGGTAATGGGAGATTACGGAGATGTGGATGTAACTGCCATGGTACTGCAGGCTATAGCTCCTTATACCGATAAAGCTTTTGTACCCGATCCCGGGAATACCGATACGGGACTTACCGAACGGCAAGCCATGATCATCACTATGGCTAAAAGAGGCATAGAATTCCTGTCGGGAAAACAGGAGGATGACGGGGTATTTGCAAGCTTCGGAGTGAGAAATGCGGAGAGTACCGCACAGGTGATCACTGCACTTTCGGCACTGGGTATTGACTGTGATGAAGATGAGCGGTTTATAAAGAACGGGATATCTCCTATAGACGGTATTAAGCTGTTTTTACTTGAAGACGGCAGCTTCGCACATAAGGAGGGGGATGTATCCAGTCCTTCAGCGACTGTACAGACCTTCTATTCGATGGTAGCATATCTTAGGTGTAAGGAGGGTATGACACCTTTATATGTTCGTGATAAAAACGAGAAGAAGCTGAATGTTATCTTTAAAGAAAAAACTGATCCTGAAGGAGCGGATGATAAAGACGGGAATATAAGTAATTCGGATAATACAGATAATAAAGGTAACAATGACAATAACGACGGCAACAATGTTAAGCCGGGCCAAAACGGTAACTCTCAGGACATAAAGGATAATACAGAAAACAATGTCGGTAATTCCGAAAGCAGAGGCACCGGATACAAGCCTAAAGCTATAGCCGTACTGATCGGAGTATGCCTTGTGGTATGCGGTATACTTTTTGCTTTAAAGAAGCATTGGAAGAATTATCTGTTTGTCGGACTGGTCGCAGTAGCCGGCGTATTGGTTATCATATTTACCGATTTCTCAAAGCCCGAAGACTACTACGGACAAAGTACCGAAAAAGAAAATGCAGTAGGAACGGTAACCATGTCCATACGCTGCGATATCCTTAAAGGGAAAGAACCGAACGCTCATATCCCGAAGGATTACTGTATACTGGATACGACGGAGTTCAAACTCCTTGAAGGTGAATCGGTATATGATATACTGCTTGAAGCCGCAAAGGAGTACAGTATAAGTGTGGAGCATGAAGGCGGTTCAGACATAATATACATTTCGGGTATCAATTACCTGTATGAAAATGACTACGGAGACCTGTCCGGCTGGGTATATAAGGTA
>CACYIR010000152.1 GCA_902774525.1 uncultured Lachnospiraceae bacterium | reverse complement strand
AGTCCGGTTTTTCAGTTTATTTTAGGTAGATGGATTTCCAGAATTCTATTATCTTTTTATAATCGGCTACCATCCTGTCTACATCTATAATCCCTGTCTGCTGCATCTGCCACAGGTAACCTTCGGAGGCAAGGTACATATCCCGGTACATCATATTGAGGTCCAGCCCTTCCTTAAACTGTGAGCTGTCCATCGGGGGAAGGATTTTGTTGGTTTCCATATTGGTATATGGAGCTATGATCTTTCGGACGTCATTTGCCACTTCCGGGTCTTTTTCGTAATAGGCCTTGATGGAGAAGTTGCCCATATCGGGATATCTTTTTATCATAGACGCTTTAGCGAGAAGCCCGCGGTACATAATTTCGAAGATGTCATTGCCTTTGTATGCACCGGATTCGAGAAGCATCTGCTTTGTTACTTCTTCACATTTTTTGAGAAGGAACAGGTACAGTTCCTTTTTGTTTTTGAAATAGAAGAACAGAAGTGATTTACTGATACCTGCTTCCAGTGCAATCTCGTTTACGGGACTTTTTTTATAAGAATTCCCCGCAAACACTTTGAAGCCCGCATTTATTATCGCATTTTGTTTTTCTTCGGACAGTGCATAGAATTTATCGTTCATGGTATGCCTCCTTGATACATGATTTTAATTATCAGCCGGGTGTGATATCAGCAGATATCTTTTTTATTATATTTTAAAAATGCGATAACTATACAGGTGATCATGATGATCATCCCGGGAATGATGTAACCGATATTTAAGGCTCTGTCATTTATGATGTCCGCGCCCTCCGTATATCCGAAAGGTGTAATATATTTTAGGAATTTTGCGCCTTTTGATATATTGGCTACGATATTAAGTGAGTACATGGCGGCTGCGATACCTATGCCTATACCGATGCCCGATCTGGTTAAGAATGCCGATATACAGAAGCATATACCGCCTATCTCAAACTGCATGAGAAGGGCAGCAAGGTGGAAGAGCAGCAGTACACTCCAGTCAACATCCTCACCTATGATCAGTATCGAAAGTACGGAGCATAAAAGTACCGCCATGTTGAGAATAAGGATGATGGCAAAGGTGCTGAAAAACTTTTCTGCAACCGTTCTTGTGCGTGATACGGGATGGGTGAGCAAAAACTCTGCGGTCCTGTCTTTTTCTTCTTTCATCAGTGCAGTGACTGCGGTTATGGCGGCAAAGAAGGCTCCGCCTATGCCCAGAATATTTCCTGCCTCAACGGCATAGAAGCCGAGCATGGTGCCGAAGTTCAGCTTATCCATACCGAATGCGGCCGTAAAGCTTCCCATCGAAGCAAACATTTTGCTCACATCGTCCATTTCAGACTTCATTTCCGGATACATCAGTACACAGGCAGCGATAAGCAATCCTATGGACAGGCTCCAGATGATAATGGAGAGCTTTTGTGATCTTATTTCCTGTTTGAATATTGTCATAGAGGGCTCCTTTTTTACTCGTAATAATTCATGAATATTTCTTCAAGACTGGGTTCCGTTATGGTGACATCATACGGGTTTTGTGCAGCCAGCTTATTTAACAGCTCTTTTATATCCCCTTTATACAGATAATCCTCCGTACCGGCGTCTGTTTTTACCGTGACCTTTTTGGCTCCTGTCTCCTCAAGCTTTTCTACTTTGTCGGTTATGATGATCCTGCCGTCTTTAATAAAAGCTGCAGTCTTGCAGTAATTCTGAACTTCCGACAGGATATGGGAGGAGAAGAAGATGGTAGTACCGTTTTTATTCTCCTCATTAAGTATATTGAAGAACTCCCTCTGCATAAGGGGATCGAGTCCCGAGGTCGGCTCGTCAAGTATAAGGAGCTTCGGGGAATGCTGGACGGCGCATACTATCCCGACCTTTTTTCTGTTGCCTAAGGAAAGCTCTTCAACCTTTTTTTCAAGGTCGAGGCCGAGCCTTTCTGAAAGCATTGCTGCCTTTTTGCTGCAATCCGATTTCCTCAGTTCTGCGGAATATTTTATGGTATCTTTAACCTTCATGCCACGGTAGAAGTTTATCTCGGAAGGAAGATATCCGGTATTTTTAAGGATGTTTTCTTTATCAGTCACGATATCATATCCTAAGACTTTGGCACTTCCTCCGGTGGGACTGATAAGACCTAAGAGGGTTCTGATAGTTGTGGATTTGCCGGCTCCGTTCGGCCCAATAAAGCCGAAAAAGTCGCCTTCTTCAACTTTGAGTTCGAGTTCGTTTATGCCTCTGTTTTTTCCGTATGATTTTGTCAGCTTATCGGTTTCGATTACATATTTCATCTGGTTTTACCTCCTGTTGACCGTTCCGGTTAATAACTATTATATCCCATTGACCGTTTTTGTGAAGACCTCAAAAAAATTTTTTGGGGGTTAGCCGGTTATTGGGAAAAAATAAAGGGCCGGACACATTATGTGTCCGGCCCGGAATTGTTTTAGCATACCTTTGCCCCGGCGGGGATGGCATCGTTAAGTATCAGAAGGTTGAGCTTTTCTTCTCCGTTTTCCTTATGTACTGCGGAGAAAAGCATACCGCATGAGTCAAGCCCCATCATCTTTCTGGGAGGCAGGTTCAGGATGGCTGCGATGGTCTTTCCTACGAGATCCTCAGGCTTATAATATTCTGCGATACCTGAAAGGATCTGTCTGTCGGTACCTGTGCCGTCATCAAGGGTAAAGCGGAGAAGCTTTTTGCTCTTCTTTACGTTTTCACATGCCTTAACCTTTACAGCACGCATATCCATCTTTTCAAAGCTTTCGAAATCAACATAATCGGTAAGGAGCGGTTCTGTCTCAGGGGCAGCGGGACCGGCCTCCTTTTTCTTTATCTCGGCTTCTATGGCAGCAAGTGCCTCAAGCTCTTTATTAAGATCAATTCTCGGGAAGAGATTTGCACCTGCAGTAACTTCTGCGTCTGCTTTAAGTCCGCCCCATGTTATATCCTCCCATGTGTTTTTATCGGAACCGAGCTGCTTCTGGATGGTAGCTACGGTGTCGGGCATGAACGGTGTGAGCAGAAGAGTACAGTTACGGATGGATTCAAGCAGGTTATACATAACAGCTGCCAGACGGGGAAGATTAGCCTCGTCCCTTGCAAGTACCCAGGGCTCATTCTCATCGATATATTTGTTGGACATATCGATCACTCTGAATACTTCAGACACGGCATTCTGGAATCTGAAGTGCTCCATATGGTCTGCATATATGTCCTTAAGTTCTTTTACGGCATTGATCAGTGTATCGTCTTTTTCCGGTATGTTAAGCTTATCGGCAGGAAGCTTACCGCCGAAATACTTGTTTACCATGGCGATGGTACGGCTGACTAAATTTCCTAAGTTGTTGGCCAGGTCCGTATTTATACGATTGATAAGAAGCTCATTGGAGAAGTTGCCGTCACTTCCGAACGGGAACTCGCGCATGAGATAATATCTTATGGCATCCACACCGTAACGTTCTGCAAGTACCATCGGGTCTACTACATTGACTGTAGTATTTTCCTTACTCTTCGAGATCTTACCGCCGTCGATGAGCAGCCAGCCGTGTCCGAACACCTTTTTGGGTAACGGAAGCTCTAAGCTCATGAGCATAGCGGGCCAGATGATAGAGTGGAATCTTACTATTTCTTTTCCTACAAAGTGCACATCACAAGGCCAGAAGCGCTCAAAGTCATTGTATTTCTCATTTTCATAGCCGAGTGCGGTGATATAGTTGGTAAGAGCATCAAGCCATACATATACGACATGCTTCTCATCAAA
>CACYIR010000151.1 GCA_902774525.1 uncultured Lachnospiraceae bacterium | reverse complement strand
ACTTCATCATTCTTGTAGTAACCTGTGTTGCGCTCTACAAGGATTTCGGAATCCTTCTGTAACTTCTTAAGAAGGAAAGGTCCGCAATAAACCTGTGATGATACATCATCAGACTTACCATATGTATACTTCTGTGTATCTGCTGAAGCAGCTGCATACTCATCTACACCGAACACACCGCCACGTGACTTATAGAAGCTCTCACATATAGGAAGGAAGCATGAGTAAGTAAGCATGGTCATAAAGTATGATGTAGGCTGCTCAAGTGTAACAGTAAGTGTGTAGTCATCGGTAGCCTTATATCCTACTGCATCCCAGCTGCCGCCCTTTGCGTAGTAGTCTGTACCGCCCTTTATAACGCCGTCGATAAGCCACTCAAGACCTGCCTGTGTATCAAGCATATGATGGAAGCCTGCTTCAAAGTCCTTAGCGGTTACTTCTGCGTACTGCTTACCTTCTGCTGTATACCAGTAAGCACCCTTACGGATGTTGAAGGTGTAAGTAAGGCCGTCATCTGATACTGACCAGCTCTCAGCAAGAGCGGGAACCATCTGACCTAAGTTGTTGTACTCTACAAGACCGTCTACACAGTTAACTGTGATCTCTGTATCGGACTGTGATGAAGTATTCAGCCAGTCGATAGTAACGGGAGCTGTAGAGAATGTGGTAACATAATCAGACTTAATGGTATGTCCCTTAGATGTAAGGTATGCAGCGGGATCATATGTAGTCTCGCCTGCTACTGCCTTAGCCCACTCAGCGAGCATGTCTGCACGCTCTTCAGGTGTACAGAATTCGTCAGAGATGATCATGCCCTTAAGACGGTCATCATCATTACCCCACTGTACGTAAGGAACAGTTCTGGGAGCTATACGTGAAATGGTATAAGCACCGCCCTGTGTAGTGGTAGGGATCATAACTGCTGAATCAAGAAGATAAGCCTCTGCCTGTGCAAAGTAAACAAATCTCTTGTCAATGCTGTCAGCTGCCTTAGCCTTGTCACTGTACTCGGTAAATCCGCCAAGTACTTCTTCATAAATGTCCTCATCATCTGCACGAACATATGAAGTAGAAGGTCTTACAATAGGTGCATCGGTTACAGAAGGCTCATCGCCTGTAGGTGCGGGCGCATCTGTAGCTGTAGGTGCAGGTGTGTCCTGTGTAGGTGCGGGTGTATCGGTAACACCGATCTGGATATCATCGATTCCGCCGCCGTTGTTGTCTTTTTCTTTGTCCTTATTGCCGCATGCTGTCATAGAAAGCACGAGTGCAAGGCAAAGAAGTAAACTGAGAAATTTCTTCATATTTCTCCTCCTTTTCCTAAATCCGGGAAATGCTTTTCCGCATCATCTGTTTATCACTTTACTTTGCTAATGTAGTAGCACAAAACAGCGTAAATACGGGCTTTCCCGCTATTTTTTTATTATACTACCATGGCATATTAAAATCAACATTTTTTTATATTCATTAAAAATGTATAAATATTCTCATATTTTTGATACGCCGTCACATTTCGGGATAACATTGATAGTGCCGTCTTCATTATAGAAAAATTCGGTCACGCAAACGCTTCTATGGAAAAGGCTGCCTCCGGGAAGGTCTCCTGTATGATAGAATAAATATGAATGTCCCTTAAAATCCGTGATACCCGGATGGTTAGTAAATACACCGCCCTCTTCGTCCATCAGAACACCGCCGTATACCCATGGTCCGGTAGGGCCGGTTGAAGTGGCATATCCGAAGGATTCGTCCTTCTTTCCCTCACGGAATGCAGCAAATACCATATAGTACAGCCCGTTTCTCTTATAGAACCAGGGACCCTCACCGTAAGTGGTCCCCGTCATGTGGCTGCCCTTACCGAACGACTCGACAGTCATGGGGATCTTTACCACGCCGACTTCCTTGTCATAAGATATCATGTCCTCATTAAGCTTGACATATCTTAGTTCGGGATTGCCGAAGTAGAGATATGCCTGTCCGTCATCATCGATAAATACGGTAGGGTCGATATCATTCCAGTCGCCCTCATCTACCAGAGGATATCCGAGATCCTTAAAAGGTCCCACAGGACTATCTGATACTCCTACTGCTATAGCCATGCCTCCATCTTTCTTATGTACCGGGCAGTACAGATAAAACTTGCCGTTTCTCTCTATACACTGGGGTGCCCATGCCCTGTCATCCGCCCACTCGATATCATCAAGTGAGAAAATCTTGCCATGATCGGTCCAGTTCACCATATCCTTGGTGGAAAAGCATCTCCAGTCGAACATGGTATAGAAATCATTTATCAGCTTATCCTCGTCATGAGTCGTATAGAGGTATAAAGTATCCCCGTATACGAAAGGAGCCGGGTCTGCCGTATAAATGTCTCTGATGATGGGATTCTGACAAAAATCGGTATTTACCACATCTGCCATAATGTAATCCTCCGTATTCCTGAATATTATTTTTATAAAACGATACAGTGGTATTGTACTACTTTATGTTGTTAAATTCAAGAGGAAGGCAAAAAAGGGGCGCCTGAGAAACTCAGACGCCCGATGGGGTTGTTATTTATTTAAGTAAGGTTTAGACCGGTCAATCTATCTGCAGATAATCAAGATAAGCATCCCACTGACCGTTATCAGCGGTAACTACAAGCTTAACTGTCTGGTTGCCTGTACCGGTATATACATTCTTAATAGTGTATGAAGCCGGATACTGATCGCCGTAATAGAATGTACCCTTGGTCTGGTTGCCGATCACAAGATCAACTCTTGCCATATTCGAGCCGTTTGAGCATGCACGAAGTGTAAAGTTATGTGTATCGGAACCGAAATACTGTGTATAAGAAACAGCATCATTGTTGGCATAAAGTGCTACGCCGTTAAACGGATTGTTGATATTTCCGGTATACTGTCCGCTCTTGGTCATGGATTCGCACTGCTTGGTCACTGTGGAGCTGCCGGTATTGCTGCCGGTATTTCCGCCGTTATTACCACTGTTGTTGCCGCCGTTATTTCCGCCGTTGTTACCACCGTTGTTGCCGCTGTTGTTACCACCGTTATTTCCGCCGTTATTGCCGCCATTGCCGGTGTTAACGCCGCTGCCGCCGATTATGAGAGCATCACAGAAGCCGTCCCATGATCCGTCATCAGCTGTTACTACAAGCTTAACAGTCTGGTTGCCTGTACCGGTATTTACAGTCTGGTTGCCTGTACCGGTATTTACATTCTTAATTGTATATTCTGCTGTATTGGCATCGCCGAAGTAGAATGTACCCTTAGTCTGATTGCCGATAACAAGGTCTACCTGCGCTAAGTTGTTGCCGTCAGAAGCACCGCGAAGGGTAATATCATGTGTTCCGGATGAGAAGTTAACATTTGTAGTAAGTGCGTCATTATTTGCATACAGAGCTACACCGTTAAAAGGATTGCTGATATTGCCTGTATACTGGCCGCTCTTGGTCATGGATTCGCACTCAATAACTGTTCCCTGATTGGTTCCGGGAGCACTGCTGCCGCTGCCGCTTGAATTCTGAACGCCGCTGCCGCCGTTATTTCCGCCGTTGTTTCCGCCATTGTAGCCACCGTTGTTGCCGCCGTTATTGCTGCTGCCGCCTACGGTAACTGTGTTGGAATAAACATCAGCCCAGCCGCTGCTCTGGTAACCCTCGATATTGAGGGATGCCTCATAAAGGTTGCCCATGCGCATACCCATACGCTCCCAAGCCTTGAAATGCTCGGTTACGGAAATTGTACCGCTGGTACGCTTTGATGTACGTACGCTCCAGTACTGCTGGAAAGTCGTATTTCCATCGATCGAAGGCTGATTGTAACGTGTGGTCTCATATACCTCATATGTACCGCCGTCTACTGTGATAGTGCCCTTTGAACTTGCTCCGGGTGGACGCCAGGTACCCCAGCTCTCTACGATATAATATTCTACGAGAGGATTTCTTGTCCAACCGTATACACACAGATACGAGTTACCGTTAGGCTGATAATCTACACCGTAAGATATGGAAATATTTCCGATCTGCTGGTATGTCTTTGTACAGTCAAATTTCACGCCCTCACGGAAAAGTGCATTACCGATATTCTGCCACCAGCACTCAAATGTGCCGCCGCCTTTAACGGTCATGCTGGTATCGCCATAATCCTTCCACAGTGCATAAGTGTAAGCCCCGTCACTGCCTTCGGTATTGTTGTAGAACACCTGCGCTGCCTTAGCGTAATCGAATCCTGTAAAGGAAGCGAAGATAGCCATTACCAGCGAAAGTACTACAGCAATGATTTTTTTGCTTTTCTTCATAGCAAATTTACCTCCTTTCAGTTATATATATAACATAATTGTTAACTGAAAGGGTGGATAATTCTTAACATTTATGTAAAACAATTATTAATCAAATGTTCATTTTTGATAAGCGTTTAGCAATTTTTGCGTACAGGCAAAATTTATGAACAATTTACAGCAATAAGTGCCTCTGAAATACCGCAGAAATACTCTGCACTCCATGCGTCTAAAGATTCTTTGTCATCTATAAAAGGCAACAGGTCAATTTTTGCGCGTTCATAATTTACTTCTTTAAATCTGTAGCAAAGATTGGCTTTTACCTCATCCAGTGTCATATCTTCCCTTGCTTCTACATATCCGGAATAAAGCAGGCTCGACCAGAGATGCTTCAGATTGACGGGCTGTCCCTTCTTCATATAGAAGTCAAAATCATAAAGATCCCAGCCCCTCGTCCTGCTGTTCCAGATACGGCATATCGTATTATCAATCTTCTCGGCAAAAAGTGAGGGAAGGTCATATGTATATACCTCAAACGGAACGGGCAGTTCCCTTTTAACCGTGTCGTATCCGGCATACAAAGGCGGATCGGTATCCACTTCTATCTTTACCTTTATCCTGTCGGTATCCGATACACTTTCCGCGAGCTCTTTATCATCACACAGCATAAGCATATGCTCTTCTGTATTGCCGTACAGATACGCGGAAGAGAGAAACGAATCCTTCCCGTTATCCTTTAGTTCGGACTGAAAATTAAGCCCGTAACTTCTAAGCTCTTTCTCTATCACCGGAAGGAACTTCTCTATACGGAATCCCGGATCCGGTTTAAGGAGCGAAAACTCCAGAGTATGAGAAAAACCATCGAGACCATACTGTATCCTTCTGGCCGTATCACCGTTAAGTGCCGCCAGCTTAAAAAAACCGGAACGTGACAAAGCGCACAGTATTATCTCTACCGCCACCTGCCTGATACCGGTCTTAACTTCAAATAATGTGGATGGAGCTAGTCTGTCAAGCATCTTTTTTACTATTCTATCCATTTCAACCTCTTAACTCTAATCTGAATCTTTACACTCTTTCAGCCACCATCTGTGTGAGTGAATATCTTATAACCCGCTCGGGATTCTCGTTCGGATCGGTCCACTCTGCGATATGCTCGGTCGGAAGTATGACTGGCATACGGTTATGTATGCCTGCGGTAGTCTCATCCGGCTCCCTGGTCAGTATCACAAAATACGGAAGTCCCTCTTCTATCCTGTACAGTCCGCACAGCCATGTGACCGAATAATCCCTGGGCTGGATCAGATATTTGTTCCCTGTCTTCTTCCTGCCCTTATCATCGGTTAAGTGCTCCCATTCAAAATAATAGGATGCGGGAACAATACATCTGTGCCTCTCCCAGCCCTCCTTAAAAGTCGGCCTGATACGTGCCGTCTCGGAGCGTGCATTAAATATTGGGAGAAGCTTGCCCGGTATATCAAATCCCCACTTCATGGCATACACTTTTGGTGTGCCGGAAGGTGACGGAGCTATCACAGGGACAACATTGGTGGGTTTTATCTCGCCGTCAGTCACCAGCGGATGACTGATACGCGAAAATGACAGATAAGTCTTTGTCGCCAAAGCCTTGGTCACTACTTCGTCCAGTTCCTTAGCGGTCCTGTCTATGTAGTATCTCATGCACATATAACCCACCTCCTTTTTGTCTTTCTTTAAGATGGATTATACTACATGTGTTTTTAAAAATCAAGAACAAATGTTCGAAATCGTTTTATAACAGTACAAAACCATATCTTTCAGCCGACTGGCAGAAATCATCAACAGACAGGTTCATCTTGGAAGCAGCTTTTGCAAGCGTAATATCTCCGTCATTGACGAGACTCACCAGGCTCTCAAGCCTTCCCTCGTTCCTGCTGTTTTTGAGAAGTTCCGTAACATCCTCGCCACTTGCGGCTTCACCGCGGTCGCCTTCATCTCTCCCGCCTACCCTGTCGCTTTTTCTTCTGTTAAGGGTAAAAGGCACATCGGACTCATCAAGTATCAAGCCCGGATCGATCTTTCTGTAATGGCTGCGGTATATGGTCTCCACCAGATTATCCACGAATTCATTCTGGGTGAGGACCGTTTTGGGATAAACCTTACTTATATAAATACGGAGTCTGGTGATAAAGCCGTCCTTTAACACAAACCCCTTGTCGATCAGCTTCTCAAACACGGCATCGGTGACATTCTGGCTGTTCATGTCCGGTATGACTATCTTAAAACCGCACAGTGAATAAAACAGTCTGGAATCATTATTGCCATACCTGTGGAGCCTTTCGAACACGCTCTCGTCCACACAGAGGATGATTATCGGGATCCATCCCTCCTTCTCTATATCGGACAGAGCCTTCTCAAGCTTCTCTATATAAGGCACTTCACAATCTTTTACAAGTATGATCTTATATGCCCTGTACTGTTCCTTCCAGTATCTTCTGTCATATATGTTGTTCTCTTTGGTAACGATGCAGCAGTCAGGCAGCCATTTTTCCACCACCTGTACTATCGCCTCACCGTACTTATTTGCCATTTCACGGCTGCTCGCACATATCGTAGCATTCGCATTAAACGCAACCCCCACGCTCATGCGGTTGATAATGGATATGGCAGTTTTGGCAAACATGGGAACATTCACACT
>CACYIR010000150.1 GCA_902774525.1 uncultured Lachnospiraceae bacterium | reverse complement strand
TACACATATTTTACTGACAATCATTATCATGCATATCTTACAGGCAGTAATCATATGTATCAGCGTACATACCCTACCGATACGAATTCGTATCCTTCTCTTGCTGCTTTTTCTATCTCGTCCCTGCCTGATACTATCTCGATATCCTCTGCTCCGCTTCTTACTATAGCACCGGATACGTATATCTCATCGTTGTCACGGGTGTTGCCTGCCGTAGCTCCAAGAAGTCTTGCCGGTGCTAAAAGGATCCTCGGTGCCAATTTACGTTCTCCGGCACCTGCCTTGTTTTTATCATAGGTCTCGGGAAGCCCGTTCTTTATCAAGAACTCCTCGTATCTCTTCTTTTCGTTTAAAAGGACGGATGCCAGCACCTCAGGCTTGGTAAATGTCGAGTCAAGTACCAGGTCGTAGTTATTGAGATTGAAGTAGTCAAGTCCGTAGATATCCTTATATCTCACATCCTCGGTGCGGGCTCTTTCGATAAGATTCTTTTTTGCATCCTCTATCGAAGAGTATGTCTCAACCTCACCGCGCTTATCATCATTATATACACGGCGGGCTGCTTCATCTATGCTTACAGAGAGAAATACTTTGAATGCTCTCTCCGCAAAATGCCATGCAAGTCTCGAATCTATGAAGAGGTCCTTCTCACTGTCTCTTGAGAGCTGTGTTACCTTCTCATCTATGATATTGTCAAAGGAATGATCCTGCTGCATGAGTTTGTTCATCTCAAGTACGGTAAGTCCGCGTTCTTCTGCCAGTTCTCTCTGGATCTTGCCTGTGGAATATATGGTGTATCCGTAATGGTCCGACATTATTTTAGCTATAGTTGATTTGCCGCTGCCAAGATTGCCTGTAAGTGTGATATGCATACCTTCTCCTCCTTGTATGATGTTTTATCATCTAAAAAAGACATTGTTTCCATGCATCATTACTGTCTATTATTATATCAAACCGGCCTTTATTTGCAAGTGTTTTTGAGAATACAGTCCAATAATTTAGGATACAAAAAGACACCTTCCGTATTCCTTTCGGATCACATGAAGGTGTCATGTTTTCATATGTTAATTTTCAATCAGAGAACCGTCCCTGTGATTGAATTCAATCTCGTCCGGAATGCTGCCCGGACAGAGCCATAACTTCTTATTGCGGAACATATACATACGGGAAGTCCTGAGGTACATCCTCGATCGACCAGTTATCGGTCCACGGGATTTCGCCTGCTTTTAATGTAGGTCGTGAGGACGGCATCTTGGCTAAGGTCAGCTGTTCTCTGATCGCCTTGGTCTCTTCATCGTCCTTGGAGCCCTTACGTATAGTTACTTCTGTACCGGGTGCTGCGTTGTAGTATATCCATCTTGCATCCGGAACCGTAAGTCTGATACAGCCGTGTGATACGGCACTGCCCAGGTTGTTGTATGATGATGTGTAGTCCTGCGCATTATTTGAATTATACAGTATCGAATGGAAGTATGTAGCACTTACTATCAGGCTCCAGTACTGTGCGCTTACCGTAAGTCCCTTGAATCTGGCAAAACGTACTCTCGTACCCTTCATCTTGAAGGTACCTGTACGTGTGGGTGACTTTGATGCACCGGGTGAACAGAGCATGTATCTTACAGGTAAGGTATACTCGCCGTTGCTGTCCCTGGTATATACCATAACTACCTTCCAGTACAGGTCTACGATGATCTTGTAGGTGTCCGGTACGGGCATCGCCTCGGGATATCCTCTCTCACCCGAATCGCCGACCAGTTCTTCAAATGTCATGTGAGTGGTAGGTGCTAAGTCATCAAATGTCGGATTCTCGATAACATTTATATTCTCGTATGAATTGATCGTTACTTTGAAAAGCCTGTCATCTTTCGATTTAGCGGTGATGACTGCAGAACCTTTCTTAAGTGCCGTGATCTCACCGGTCTTCTCATCTACGGAAATATAGTTGGGTGCGGATGAATAAAAGCCTTTAAGCTTAGCCCCCTTTAAGGTAGCCTTCATGGTATCGCCGACTCTTAAGTAGTTCTTCTCGATATCCACATAGGGGTCTTTAACTGTTACCACACAGGTATACTTTATGTCATCGCATTTAGCTTTTATCTTGACTTTTCCCGCACTTACTCCGGTAACCACACCTTTTTTGCTTACTGTAGCTATGCTTTCATCGGCACTTGCCCACCATTTGATCTTCTTGGGAGCATTGTTAAGTACCAGCTGGAAGCTTTTTCCGGCATAGATTGTCTTTTCCGTATAGTTAAAACCGATCACAGTATCTGTAGTTTCATCAGCTTTTACTTGAGCTGCAGGAAACTCCAGTAACATGACCAAGGTCAATAATAAGGCGAATAATCTAAAGATATATTTTTTCATATGTCTCCAATATGTAGTATTACACCTCATCCGCCCATCTTCGATGGGCACCTTCCCCTCAAGGGGAAGGCTTTAAGTACATTAACCTAAGCTGACTTATAAGGTGTATCATTTAATTGATGCGTGAAGCTCCTGAAGTGAACGTACCTCTGATGTCTGGCCGTGCTTTACGGCAAGGATGCCCTTAGCTGCTGCCTTGGCTGCTGCCATGGTGGTGATGTAAGGAACATGCTCCCTTATAGCCGACTTACGGATGTAGCTGCCGTCGTTTCTGCCCTTCTTGCTCTCAGGAGTGTTGATGATGAGCTGTACCTGCTTGTTGATGATGATATCCTCAACATTGGGACGGCCCTCACCGAGCTTGTCTATCTTTTCTACTGTGAAGCCTGCTGCATGGATAAGCTCATAGGTCTTGCCTGTAGCTACAAATGTGAAGCCTGCTTCAGCTAAGTCTCTTACTGCCTCAAGTACTTCGGTCTTATCTCTGTCGTTTACGCTAACAAGTGCCTTTCCTTCAAGAGGAAGTACTGTCTGTGTAGCTTCTTCTGCCTTGAAGAATGCCTCACCGAAGTTATCCGAGATACCGAGTACCTCACCTGTTGAACGCATCTCAGGTCCTAAGACAGGGTCAACCTCAGGGAACATGTTGAACGGGAATACTGCTTCCTTTACTCCGTAGTAAGGGATATCGCGTTCTTTTAAGTCATGTATCGGTGAAGGACGGCCGGTGATCTCTTTTGTGATGATCTCGGTAGCGATAGGTACCATGTTAACGGCACATACCTTTGATACAAGCGGTACTGTACGTGATGCACGGGGGTTAGCCTCGATAACGTATACCTTGTCGTTCTCGATAGCGTACTGCATGTTCATAAGTCCCTGTACGTGCAGCTCCTCAGCGATCTTTCTGGTGTACTCCTCTATGGTCTTGATATTCTTATGTGAAAGGTTGAGTGAAGGAATGATACAAGCCGAGTCACCGGAATGTATACCTGCAAGCTCGATATGCTCCATAACAGCAGGAACATATGCATGCTGTCCGTCACAGATAGCATCTGCCTCACACTCTGTAGCATGACGGAGGAATCTGTCGATAAGGATAGGACGGTCGGGTGTAACACCTACGGCTGCTGCCATGTATTCCTTCAATGTGTCACGGTCGTATACGACTTCCATGCCACGTCCGCCAAGTACGTATGAAGGACGTACCATAACGGGATAACCGATACGTTCTGCCACTTCGATAGCTTCATCCACATTTACTGCCATACCTGCTTCGGGCATCGGAATGTCAAGCTTCTCCATCATAGCACGGAATCTGTCACGGTCCTCTGCAAGGTCGATAACCTCAGGTGTGGTACCTAAGATCTTTACGCCGTTAGCCTGAAGCTGTGAAGCAAGGTTCAGAGGT
>CACYIR010000149.1 GCA_902774525.1 uncultured Lachnospiraceae bacterium | reverse complement strand
CGCTCTCACTGTCTCGGGATGGTCGGGCGAGATGCCTGCCTCCGGATAAAACCATAAAGCGGCAGTGGATATGCACGTTCTGAAGCATACCGAATTGAGGCAAAAATCGATTATCCAAATCGATTTTTGAGCGTAGCACAAGTGCGTCCGGTATCAAGCGGACGCACGATTGCAAGCGTCCGAAGAGAAGATGAGGATGCGGACTTTAGTATATCCCTGCGCAAGCGAGGACGGGTTTAATTCCTTACAGCCATGCCTCCCGCCCGGTACAAAAAGGCCCCAAAAGATTTGACTAAAAACACGAAATTTGGTATACTTTATCTGTTGTATACTAAGCTTTAATTATTTGAGATGAGTATTATGGCTGAGAAGGTTGCGGACCGCAGAACATTAAAAACGAGAAAAGCTATATGTGAAGTACTTTCGGAGCTTCTTACGGAAAAGGAGCTTCATAAGGTTACCGTATAGGAGATAGCGAAATAAAGCCATCTAATTGCAGAAAGGAGCTGTTTAAAGTATCATTTATTATTGATATAATAATGATACTTTAATTTAAGGAGGACTAGAAAAATGACATGCTTTACATGTAATGCTCTGATACCTGACGGGGCTCAGACATGCCCGAGATGCGGAGCAAAGATAGCTGCCCCGGGAGCCCAAGGCAATAACACCTCACAGTGGTCGAATACACCCGGACAGGCACCCGCTAATCAATGGTCGAATATGCCTGCTCAGGCACCTGCTTCCCCCTGGTCGAACATGGCCGGTCAGTCGTATAACCGTGTAAATGAACAGAGACGATTTCTTCTAGAATCGTCAGACGCTATCAAAAAGGTATTTTTCCTGCGGCTGGGTTATATGCTTATTTATGCGGTATCGCTAGTATTGGCTTTATTATCCTATTTTTCACCGCTGTTTATAATGCAGCATAAATTTTTGACGAGTACTCTCCCTAATATCCTTGTAGGAATAAATATAATTCTTATGGTTTTATTATTGATCGTACTTTCGGACCTTAAGAATTATGAAGAAAGATTTGGTAGAGCACTGGCATATGGTGCGGTAACGATTTTGTTTTCTGCTACTCAATTTTTTAATATCGAAAATGATACCGTGGCATTACTGATCTCGATTACCAGTTATATATGCGGAATCCTTTTTATGTACCATTATTGCGGTTCGTTTTCAGATCTTACCGAGTCTGTGGATGAAGGTGTTTCAAGGAAATGGGAACTGCAGTTAAGAATCTATTTAGGAGCTGTGTTACTTCATATTGCATATGTACTGTATGTCTACTTTTCAATGAAGAATGCTATTTCCGCATATAACATTTACAAAGTACTCACGATTACAAACAGGGCTGTTTTGTTAGCTCTTATTCTTGCAGCTTTGGATTTTGTTGTAGTGCTCGTAGAAGTGATCATTATTTCAAAGACATACAAATCCTTTGAAGAAGAAAGACAGTATTAAGGTTTAAGGATGTCACCCACCTTTTAGCGTAGCGAAATGTGGGTGACATCTTCGTTTCAGGCGTAGTTCATTACGGTACTTGCATTTAACAGAAATAGGTGTTAGAATGGTCACAGTTTGAAGGACAGATAAGAAGGTACATTTATGACACTTAAAGAATTAAAGGTCGGAGAGTCTGCTTCGGTAAAAGTGGTTGGCGGCCACGGAGCCTTAAGGCAGCACTTCCTTGATATGGGTGTTATCCCCGGAGCAGAGGTAACGCTTATTAAGTTTGCCCCCATGGGCGACCCCATGGAGCTGAGGATCCACGGGTATGAGCTTACACTGCGTCTGGCAGATGCCGCTCAGATAGAAATCGAAAAAATACCCGCATCCGGTGCAGAAGGCAGTAAAACCGACAAGAGTAAAAAAAGCGGTGCTTCGCAGGGCAGTAAAAACACCGAAAAAGAAAATGATAACGGTTCAGGGAAAAAAGACAAAGCGGAAAAGCCTGAGAAGGAACTCAGAAAATACCGTGAACACCCCGGATTCGGTGAAGAGGGTATATATCACGATCATACAAATGAGAACCCGCTGCCGGAAGGAACATTGCTTACATTTGCACTTGCCGGTAACCAGAACTGCGGTAAGACTACGCTGTTTAACCAGCTGACAGGTGCCAACCAGCATGTGGGCAACTTCCCGGGAGTGACCGTGGACAGGAAGAGCGGAGCGATAAAAAACAACCCTTCTACAGAAGTAGTAGACCTTCCGGGCATATATTCGCTTTCACCTTATACGGATGAAGAGATAGTATCACGCCAGTACATATTGAATGAGAAGCCGAAGGGCATCATTAACATAGTGGACGCTACCAATATCGAGCGTAACCTGTATCTGACCATGCAGCTTATAGAGCTGGATGTACCTATGGTTTTGGCCATCAACATGATGGATGAGATGAGGAGTAACGGCGGAGCGGTACGTATCAATGATATGGAGGCTTTGCTCGGCATCCCCGTCGTTCCTATTTCGGCGTCTAAAAATGAAGGCGTAGACGAACTTATCCGTCATGCGGTGCATGTGGCAAAATATCAGGAACGTCCCGGAAAACAGGACTTTTGTGATGAAAATGATAACGGCGGTGCCGTACACAGATGTATACACGGCATCATGCAGCTGATAGACGATCATGCAAAGCGTGCCGAAATACCTGTAAGGTTTGCGGCCAACAAGATCATAGAGGGCGACGAGAGGGTAATAGCGGCACTTGATCTTTCACAGAACGAGAAAGAGATGGTAGAGCATATCATCCTTCAGATGGAGGACGAGCGTGGAATGGACAGATCCGCAGCGATGGCGGATATGCGTTTTTCTTTTATAAAAAAGCTTGTGGCTGCATCGGTAGTTAAGCCTAAGGAAAGTAAGGAGAGGCAGAGAAGCGAAAAGTTTGATGCTTTTCTTACAGGTAAATATACGGCGATACCGGCGTTTATCGGTATCATGGGTATCATATTCTGGCTGACCTTCAATGTGATAGGGGCATGGTTACAGGATCTTTTGGAGTCCGGGATCGGATTCCTTACCGATAAAATGGATGCCTGCTTGGAGAGTTGGAAGGTCAATGAGGTTATAAGGTCTTTGGTAATAGACGGTATATTTACCGGTGTAGGTAGCGTTTTAAGCTTCCTGCCGATCATAATACTGTTATTCTTCTTCCTGTCACTTCTGGAAGATACGGGATATATGGCAAGAGTTGCCTTTGTGATGGATAAGCCTTTAAGAAAACTGGGACTTTCCGGAAGAAGCATAGTGCCTCTGCTTATAGGCTTCGGCTGCTCGGTACCGGGCGTAATGGCAGGACGTACACTTCCTTCTGCCAGGGACAGAAAGCTTACCATCATGCTCATACCGTTTATGAGCTGTACGGCTAAGCTCCCGATATATGCTTTCTTTACATCGCTTTTCTTCCCCGGAAGAGGCGCGCTCATAATGGTAGGCCTTTACCTGTTCGGCATCATCATGGGCATCATTACGGCATATATCTCTAAAAAGACGATATTCAAAGGCGAAGCGGTTCCTTTTGTTATGGAGCTGCCCAATTACCGTATGCCGGGACTTAAGAACGTAGCTCGTCTTTTGTGGGACAAGGCTAAGGATTTCCTTACCAGAGCGTTTACAGTCATATTCGTAGCTACTATAGTTATATGGTTCCTGCAGAGCTTCAGCTTCAGTTTCTCACTCGTTGAGAATTCAAAGGACAGCATGCTGGCAGTTATATCGGGCTTTTTAGCACCGTTGTTTATTCCTTTGGGATTTGGAGACTGCTATTTCTCCGGCAGCGGCATTGTCACTCTTGGTATTCTGCCTGCTCTATACACCGTGTGTGGCAGCAGTAGCTTCGGTTAAGAGAGAATTGGGAAGAAAGTGGGCAGCGGGAATAGTCGTATTCCAGTGTTCCATAGCGTGGATCACTGCCCTCGTTGTCAAATTAGTGGCATCAATGTTTATCTGATCATTCTATCCTGGAGCCGGATTTTTTATCAAACAGACCGTCGATCGTAAATTCCGAGCCTATCCCCGGTTCGGAGGTTACGGACAGTTTGAGGGAAAGCCTTTTTGCAGCCATGCTGCAAAGGTACAGGCCGAGTCCTGAGGATTTGCTTCCGCTGCGGCCGTTAAAGCCTGTATAACCCTTTTCAAATATTCTCGGAAGATCTTCACTTCGGATACCGATACCGGTATCCGATATTTTTATGGCATTATCGGTAACTTTTATCGAAACTGTACCCTCGTTTGTGTATTTTACGGCATTTGAAAGCAGCTGCTCTATGATAAACGAAAGCCATTTCTCATCCGTAAGTATTTTAAAACTTG
>CACYIR010000148.1 GCA_902774525.1 uncultured Lachnospiraceae bacterium | reverse complement strand
GTGCCTCATTTGTTGATCTTAATATACAACAATGAGACACGGAAGTCTTAACCTGTTTCTTTTTAATTTCTTAATTATTTCTTACCTGAGATTATTTCTTAAACGGAATTCTTAACCAAATGATCATTCGTCTATATATGCCTCTATGCTTTCGACAGAGTCAAACGAATAGACGAGTGCATCGTAGGCGCCGCAGGTCATGTGGTTTTCGAAAGCCTTTTGGAATACGGAACGGTTTGTAGTAAGAAGACCGCGCAGCCATTCATCCCCTTTTCTTAAGCGATAGGCTTCATATGCTTCAGGATATTTCTGATAATTTCCGATCATAAGCTTGCACAGGCTCTCATTTTCAACTCCTGTCTGTAACCACTCGGTCACATCATCATTGGTATACTCTGAAGCATCATCTATTGTCAGCTCCTTTAGACCTTTTTTAGCTATCAGGTCCTTTGCTCCAACGAGGTTCGCACTGTGGTGCTCGAGGTAAACATATTGCAGCTTATCCATAGATGCAAGCGGTGAAACATCGAGATCCGTTTCAACAAGCGCCGAACGATAACTGAAGTATTTAAGATTTTTGCATTCCTTTACTCCCTCGATAAGCTTTTCGGGAGTGTAGCATTCTTCGAAAAAGGCTACGGGACTCGTATATGTGAGCTTTAAGACTTCAAGTCCGTCCATCCCGGTAAAAGTTTCTCCGTCATTAAAATAGTAAGTGGCGGTACCGAGGAATTTCAGATTTTTCATATCGGCCTTTTTAAGGTTTTCGGAAAAATCATTCGAAATGTTCATCTGGTAGGTGAGCTCCCTTAGATCATTAAGTTTTGTTATAAATGATGTATCGTTAACACGGCATGCAACGATCGCCAGTTCCTTTAACCCGGTCAGTTCCCCGATACCTTCAAAGTTGCCGCTGGCTCCGCAGATGCTTAAGGAGTACAGCTTTTTGTTTTCCTTTAAAGCTTCTATATTGGTAACCTTGTACAGAGTGTCCTCGGGAAGGGCACTGTCGGAACCCAATACAAAATCGTCACTGTATAACATCAGTGTCTTTAAATTCGTGAACTCATTAAAATACTTAAAATCTACCTCACCAATGGTTCCCTGACATAAAAGTACCAGGTCTTCGATATCCTTCGGAATCTCATCCAAATTTCTTAAGCGGTATATCCCCCCGTCAGGGTAGGGTACGGGTGCCCTAAGTATATCGATATTGGAATCGGGATTGCTTGAGATAACAAGATCCTTATTTTCTCCTCTGATCCAGTCTTTGAATTTATCCTTAATAGCTCCGTCCAGAATGAGCTCTTTCAGTTCCGGTAACTGCTGTACGATACCGGCATAATCCTTATAGCTGTATTGCCAGTCCCAAAAATAATTAGTATAATAGGTAGAATCATTTAACCTTAACGTCTCAAGTTTACTGCAGTTGGTGATGGCGTCCATGTTTCCCACTAAGTCAAAGCCGGGATGGTTGCATATCTCTAAGGATGTAAGCCCGGGGAACAGCTTTAAGTCCGAAAGATCGACATAGTTACCCAGTTCATACTGCATCTTTGTAGCATACCATACAGGTACGTGGCCTTTTTCACAGTCAATCTTAAGCTCCTTGAGTGAAGCACATTCCTTAGCCGTGATCTTTTCTTCCTCACTCTTTCCCAATGCTTCCCTTACACATCGTTCTACGAGCGGATCCGAAAAGTTGACGGTTCCCCCGCTGCAGGCGCTTAAAACAACGATACAGATCATAATCAAAAAAACGAAGCCTACTCTTTTTTTCATTGTAACCCTGTCCTCCTATGTTTTATATAAGAAAATATGTGAATTACATCTTACTATGACAGTCTCCCCTTGAAATCCTCGTAACCGAAAGTCTTTACCGTCTCTATGCTTCCGTCCTCTTTTAAGAGCAGGATATCCGGAAGCGGGATGCCGTTAAAGGTGTTGTTTTTTACCATGGAATAGATGGCCATGTCCTCAAATATCAGCCTGTCGCCGATATTCATTTCTTTCTCGAAGCTGTAATCTCCTATCACATCGCCTGCAAGACAGGTAAGTGAGGAAAGGCGGTAGGTGTATGCCTTTTCTCCTGCCTCGTAGCCGTCTCTTAACGGCGGACGGTAAGGCATCTCGAGCACGTCGGGCATATGGCATGCAGCCGATGCGTCAAGTATCAGGATCTCCATGCCGTTTTTCACCTTATCCATGACCTCGGTAACCAAATATCCGGCATTGAGCGCTATGGCCTCTCCCGGCTCTAAATAAACTTCAACATCATATTTTTCACGGATGTATTTTACGAGATTTATGAGACTTTCCACATCATAATCATCTCTTGTGATGTGGTGGCCGCCGCCTAAGTTCAGCCATTTTACCTTATATAATATGTCCCCGAACTGCTCCTCGATAGCCTTAAATGTGGTGATGAGCGCATCCGAATTCTGCTCGCATAATGTATGGGAATGCAGGCCTTCAATACCGCCCTCACCGAAATCGGCATCGAACTTAAAGTTTTCCTTTGTAACTCCGAGTCTTGAGCCGTATGCGCAGGGATCGTATATCTCATGTCCCTCCTGGGTGGAACACATGGGATTGATGCGGATACCGGCACTCACGTGGAGGCCGCCTTTTTCATTTGCTTTCCTTATAGTATCTATATGCTTGTCGTATTGGGCAAAGCTGTTGAAGATGATGTGATCGCAGATCTTTACGAGCTCTTCCATATGCTCCGATTTATATGCGGGTGCGTAGACATGGTTCTCTTTTCCCATCTCTTCATACCCGAGACGCGCCTCAAAGAGACCGCTCGCCGTGGTGCCGCTGATATATTTTCCTATAAGGGGATAGATCGAAAACATGGAAAAAGCCTTCTGTGCCAGAAGTATGTGCGCACCGCTTTCTTTTTCTACTTTCCGGAGAATCTCAAGATTCTTTTTTATTTTTGCCTCATCCACGATATAACACGGGGTCTGAACGTTTTCAAACATCTTTTATACCTCTAAAAAAAGCGGAGGTATAACCCTCCGCTAATTAATGACTTAATCAACAAGTACCGGATCTTCATCCACTTTCCAGGGAAGTCCGTACTCATTAAGCATATCCATGAAGGGATCGGGATCGAACTCTTCTACTGTAAATACGCCATCCTTGTTCCATTTCTTCGAGATAACAAGCGCTGTACCGATCATGGCAGGTACGCCTGTGGTATAGGAAATAGCCTGAGAGCCGACTTCCTTGTAGCATTCCTGATGATCACATACATTGTAGATGTATACCTTCTTCTCTTTTCCGTCCTTGCGTCCGGTAAAGATACAGCCGATGTTGGTCTTGCCGACTGTCCTCGGTCCTAAAGAAGCGGGATCGGGCAGCAGGGCCTTTAAGAACTGGATGGGAACTATTTCTTTTCCTTCAAAATTGATGGGAGATGTAGAAAGCATTCCGACATTCTCCAGACATTTCATATGTGTGAGATAGCTCTGTCCGAAGGTCATGAAGAAACGGATCCTCTTAACACCGGGGATGTTCTTTGCGAGTGACTCTATCTCTTCGTGATGGAGAAGGTACATGTCCTTCATGCCTACGCCTTCAAAATTGTACTCTCTCTTGATCTCCATGGGCTTGGTCTCTACCCAGTGGCCGTTCTCCCAGTATGAGCCGTTGGCCGATACCTCACGAAGATTGATCTCGGGATTGAAGTCGAGGATATCGATAGTATCTATCTCATCAAAATAATGCTTTAATGCATATGCTGAGAATACGCTTGTTACACCGGGATCGAATCCGCTGCCGAGCAGGCCTGTGATTCCTGCCTCTTTGAACCTGTCCTGATATGCCCACTGCCATGAATAATCGAAGTAAGCGGTGAAGCCTTTTTCCTTACATCTCTTCTCATATATTGCACGCCACTCGGGATCATCCGTATCCTCGGGCTCATAATTTGCTGTATCTATGTAGTCAACCTTGCACTCTAAGCACGCATCCATGATGGTAAGGTCCTGATAAGGAAGTGCTTAAGCACTGCATCGGGCTTGTACTCTTTTATAAGTGCTACAAGCTCGTCCTTGGAATCAGCGTTTACCTTAGCAGTAGTGATGACTGTGTCAGTCTTAGGCTGAAGTTTTTCCTTTAATGCGTCACACTTTGACTTTGTACGGCTGGCAATGCAGAGCTCCGTAAATGTTTTCGAATTCTGACAGCACTTTGAAATGGCAACCTGTGCCACACCGCCGCAACCGATAACTAATAATCTGCTCATATTTATACCCTCCTGACTTTAATCTTCTTCTTCCTCTAACATATCTTCAACATACTTCGGAAGCATGAACGCTCCCTGATGAAGATTGGTGGTGTAATACCATGTCTTTATTTTTCTGTCGTTCCATCTCTTTGCGTCAAGATCTGTTAAGGGATGGTACTTCTTTGACAGGAAACCGAACAGCCAGTAACCTGATGCACATGTAGGTATATGTGCCTGGTATACACGGCTTATGGGGAAGCTGTGGCTTGCCTTACGATGCATGGCCCTGCAGGTATCCTCGTCCTCATCATAGAAGGGGCTGCCGTGCTGGTATACCATGATACCGTCATCTCTAAGCGCTCTATAACAGTTGCCGTAGAACTCCTTGGTGAAAAGTCCGGCGGTATGTCCTAACGGATCGATCGCGTCATTGATGATAAGGTCGTATACTCCGAGCTTGTCTCTTAAGAACCTTAAGCCGTCACGGTTATATACTTTTACTCTCGGATCCTCCAAGCCTCTCGCATTGTCCGGGAAGTATTCCTTACATACCGAGATGAACACGTCATCCGGCTCTACTACATCTATCTGTTTTATCTCATCATAATATGAAAGCTCTCTGGCTACTCCGCCGTCACCACCACCGATGACAAGCACTTTTTCCACATTGGGATGTACCGCCATGGGCACGTGCACTATCATCTCGTCGTAGGTGAACTCGTCCTTTTCCGAGAAAACTATGCTTCCGTCCGAGCTTATGAACTTGCCGAACTCCTCGGACTCAAACACATCTATCCTCTGAAAATCGGTCTGCTCGCCGAACAGATGCTTTTCAATCTTAACCGAAAACTTTACTTTCTCCGTATGGAATTCAGAAAACCAGAGCTCCATAATACTTCTCCATCCTTACTAAAACTTATTCATTTCTCAAGAACCTGCAGGTACTCCATGTACGGGTCCTGAGTACCCTGCATCGAGCAGCCCTTTTCCTTGGCGTACATGATGTATTGGATGATATCATCCGTGATAAGCTCTCCGGGTGCCAGGATCGGGATTCCGGGAGGATAACACATAACAAATTCGGAACAGATCCTTCCGGCGGTCTCAGCTATCGGAAGAGCTGTCTTATCCGAATAAAATGCCTTTTG
>CACYIR010000147.1 GCA_902774525.1 uncultured Lachnospiraceae bacterium | reverse complement strand
AACAGCTTCCATGATACCTGCCGTATGAACGGTAAGAAGCCTTCTACGAGGGTTCTGGTATCAAGGTCCGGCATAGCGGGAAAACAGGATGTCGATGAACTTGGCGTGGCTCCCGGCAGCAGGATCATAGAGACTGTGAGAGTACATTTTGCAGACAGGGTACCTGTCATACTCGAGGAAAATCATTTTTCCATGGCATACTCCTACCTGCTTGAAAGCGACCTGAACGGTTCACTGTATAATCTTTTAAGTGAATGTGGTGCTGAACCTGCACAGGCCACCCACATAATATCTTTAAAAAATGCTACAAAACAGGTGGCAGGACTCCTGAAGATGGAAGAGAATGCCCCGGTCATGTACCTGCATGAGGTGATATATGATAAGAAGGGCAGACCCCTTCACACTTCAAGCCAGTACATAAGGGGAGATATATTCTCGTTCAGGATCTAGTTAACATTTATTTGCCGAAGGGAAATGTGAAACATTTCTCGAGGTAAATTGATGATATAAAAACGTTGATAAAAGAGAGGTATTATTTAATGAAGGTAATTATCCAGGAAAACTACGAGAAAATGAGTAAGTGGGCTGCTGAACACATCATCACAGCCATCAACAACCACAAGGAGAACAGACCGTTCATCCTTGGCCTTCCTACAGGTTCATCACCTATCGGTGTATATAAGAACCTTGTAGAGGCTAACAAGGCAGGCCGTGTTACATTCAAGAATGTTGTAACATTCAACATGGACGAGTATGTAGGCTTACCTAAGGAGCACCATGAGAGCTACTGGTATTTCATGCATGACAATCTTTTCAATCACATTGATATCCCGAGAGAGAATATCAATATCTTAAACGGCTTAGCTGAGGATCCCGAGGCAGAGTGTGCCAGATATGAAGAAAAGATCAAGTCATACGGCGGAATCGACCTCTTCATGGGCGGCTGCGGTGTTGACGGACATATCGCATTCAACGAGCCCTTCACATCACTTAATTCACGTACCGGTGTAAGAGACCTTACCGAGGATACAAGAATCGTAAACTCCAGATTCTTTGACAACGATCCTAACCAGGTTCCTTCAAAGGCTCTTTCTGTAGGTGTTGGCACAGTTACCGATTCCAAGGAAGTTATGATCCTGATCAACGGACATAATAAGGCAAGAGCTTTGGCAGCTGTAGTAGAGGGCGGCGTATCACAGATGTGGTGCTCTTCAGCTCCATAATAACGCCATCATCGCATGCGATGAGCAGGCCTGCGGAGAATTAAAAGTAGATACTTATAAATATTTCCTTGACATTTATAGGGGTGAGAGGTTATGATAATGTGCAATGCAACCATAAGCATTAGCACAGATAACTTTTAACAATAGTACAGAACACTGTGAGGCAGGGTTTGCAGAGCGCAAGCCCTGCTTTTTTAGGGCTTCCACCTCATCCGGCACTTTGTGCCACCTTGTCTTCGCCAGACAGGCATCGCACCACTTCGTGGATGCGATCTGTCCCCTCAAGGGGAAGGCTAAGCAGTGTACGTACAAAAAAGAAAGGAAAGAAAATGGCAACAGAAGAAAAAAAGCAGGCTGATCAGAATGACAGTAAGCTTAAAAAGTTTCTGAAGAAGCAGAATATCGAGATTTCTGCAAAACGTTATTTTATCGACGCACTTGGAGCTATGGCTCAGGGATTGTTCTGTTCACTTTTGATCGGTACCATTATCAATACCATCGGTACACAGTTCAATATCTCGTTTCTGACCAAGACAGTCGCTACTATTTCCGGTGTATCCTACACGGTAGGAGGGCTTGCATCGGCTATGAGCGGACCGGCTATGGCCACAGCTATCGGATATGCTCTTAAGTGTCCGCCCCTTGTACTTTTTTCACTTATCACAGTAGGATTCGCATCGAACGCATTAGGCGGAGCAGGCGGACCTCTGGCAGTATTCTTTGTAGCAGTTATCGCTTCTGAATTAGGAAAGCTGGTATCAAAGACCACCAAGATCGATATCCTGGTAACACCTACGGTGACCATAGGAGTCGGCATATTCTTCTCATGGCTGATTGCTCCGGCATTAGGAGATGCAGCTAACTGGGTAGGAACCGTTATCATGAACGCTACAGAGCTTCAGCCGTTCCTTATGGGTATCATAGTATCCGTACTGGTAGGTATGGCGCTTACCCTTCCCATCAGTTCGGCAGCCATATGTGCAGCACTTTCACTTACGGGGCTTGCAGGTGGTGCAGCTGTAGCAGGATGCTGTGCACAGATGATCGGCTTTGCATTTATGAGCTATAAAGAGAATAAAGTCGGCGGTCTTGTATCACAGGGTATCGGAACAAGTATGCTCCAGATGGGCAACATCGTAAAGAACCCCCGTATCTGGATACCGCCCATTCTTGCATCGGCTATCACAGGACCTATCGCTACCTGTATTTTCGAGTTTAAGATGAACGGAGCACCTGTTTCATCAGGTATGGGTACATGCGGATTTGTAGGTCAGATCGGTGTATATACCGGCTGGGTAAATGATGTGGCAGCCGGCGTTAAAGATGCCATCACAGCCTTTGACTGGGTAGGCATGATCCTTATCTGCTTCGTGCTCCCCGCAGTTCTTTCATGTGTATTCTGCATGCTCTTAAAGAAGATCGGCTGGATCAAAGACGGAGATATGAAACTGAATTAATTTATAAAACATACAAGCTGCGGCATTATTTGCTGCAGCTTTTTTTAGATAAACAAAAAAGCAGCCCTCGCGGCTGCTTTTTTATCCCCAATACATAAATGACCGTATTATGACCAATACGGTTTTTGCTCACTGTTAGATACGCCTTTAAGCTTTTCTTTGAACTCATCCAGGATCTCTGTATAATCCTCAGCCTTGTAGTCCTTGATCTTCTTATTTTCCACAAGAAACTTAAGCGTCTCTTCGAACTTGGCAACGTCCTGAAGAGCCGTATCCTTATAGTTATTCTGGATATTCATCTTAATTTTCTCGATAAGCAGATCCAGCTGATTTTCTTCTTTACTTTTGAAAAAGAGTCCCATTACACACCTCCGGTTAGTAATACTTATTCTCTTACAGCTTTGCTTATGCTGTCAAGAGCAAACCGCTTTCCGTGCGGAATAAATTCAAAATCTTTAAAATGCTCGTTCATCCATGCTACAGCCTCCGCATACCCTGCGTCACTGAATTCGAATTCAGCTTTCAGTTTTTTCTCGTCGGGTGTGGCCTCGAAGCCGAACGGAGCCGGATACAGATAAGCTTCCAATCTGTCATCCTTTTTTATAAATGCAAAGCTTACGCCTTCGTAACTTCCGTAGTAAGACTGAAGCTTAATATAGTTTATTGAAATCGGCTTTTCAAACATGATATTATACCTCATTCTCTTTTCATTTTTGATTATAGCAAAAATTTAAGATTAAAAAACTGTATTTTTTTTACAAAAAGTACAGTGATGATTAATGATAATTACATGTTAAATTTGTTTTCAAAGATTTTACCCAAGTTTGTGAAAAATGTATATTGACATGCCACTTTACTTATGCTATGTTTAATTACGGACAGTGAGTTCTGACGGATGAGTGTTCGTGGAAAAAACCACGGTGAGCCCTGTCCCGGTGTTAGTTGCGGCACATATGGGCACTGGATGCCATATAATGTGTGTACGCATTGCACTTGTTATGCCGACCGTCTGGGCAGTGTTTTCGTTTGAAAGCACTGCCTTTTATATTTCTCTTTATCACGCTAACGTGGTAGTAGGATATAAAAGGCTAGATTAGTTTTGTCATTCTGAACGAAGTGAAGAATCTTATAAAGAATTCACCGGGTATGACTGTAAGAATGACATTTGGATACGTAACATTTAGAGAATAGTCAGGATTAATTGTCAGGAGGTTAGCATTATGGAAGCATGGGCAGGATTTAAAGGAGAAACCTGGAAGCAGGAGATCAATGTAAGGGATTTTATCCAGCAGAACTATACACCTTATGAGGGAGACGAGAGTTTCCTTGCGGGAGCAACAGAAAGGACAAGTGAGCTTATGCACAAGCTCTCGGGGCTGTTTGAGCTCGAGCAGCGTTTCGGCGGCGTACTTGATATCGATACCCAGCATGTTACCTCCCTGCTTAATTATAAACCCGGATACCTTGATAAAGATAAAGAACTGATAGTAGGCCTTCAGACCGACCGTCCTTTAAGACGCGGTGTTAACCCCTTCGGCGGCCTCAACATGACTAGAAAGGCATGCCAGGCATACGGCTACGAGCTTTCGGAAAAGGTAGAGGAAGAATTTTTATACCGTACCACACATAATGACGGTGTATTCCGTGTATACAGCGATGAGATCAGAAAAGCCCGCCATGTCGGCATCATCACCGGACTTCCCGATGCATACGGCCGTGGCAGGATCATTGGTGATTACAGACGTGTAGCTCTGTACGGTGTTGACCGTCTGATAGAAGAAAAGCAGAAGGATAAGGCAGAACTTGCTGCTCAGCTTCAGGATGCTGAATCCATCAGACGCTTAGAGGAGCTTTACCAGCAGATCAACTTCTTAGGAAAGCTTAAGGACATGGCACTTCTCTACGGCATAGATATCTCTAAGCCCGCCACCAACGCACGCGAGGCTGTTCAGTGGCTGTATTTCGGTTACCTCGGAGCCATCAAGGAGCAGAACGGTGCAGCCATGAGCCTGGGACGTACATCCACATTCCTTGATATATATTTCAACAGAGATCTTGAAAACGGAACTTATACAGAGAGTGAGCTTCAGGAGATCCTTGATGATTTCGTTATGAAGCTCCGTATGGCAAGACACCTCCGTACACCCGAGTACAACGAGCTTTTCGCAGGCGATCCCATGTGGATAACCGAATCCATCGGCGGTATGGGAGAGGACGGCAGACCCTTAGTTACCAAGAATTCATTCAGAATATTAAATACACTTTATACATTAGGACCTTCCGCAGAGCCCAATCTTACAGTTCTTTACTCAAAAGACCTGCCTAAGAATTTCAAGCGCTTTGCAGCAAAGGTTTCCTGCGA
>CACYIR010000146.1 GCA_902774525.1 uncultured Lachnospiraceae bacterium | reverse complement strand
CAAGCATTAACAGCAGGGACTTCTTTAAGGCACTCGACCTCTTAAGCACCATAAATAACAGGACTGATGTATGGTATTATTACAGTGCGGTGGCTAATCTCGGACTGGGTAACAATGTAACAGCCATGTATCACGCCAAAACGGCACTTAACATGAAACCTGACAGCGTAGAATATAATGAACTGGTAAGAGGTATGGAAAGCGGTACACTGCAATATCAGGGCAGAGCCGATATGTTTAAACCTCATAATCCTAAGCCTGGTAACATATGCGTAAAGCTTATCATAGCCAATATCGCACTTAATGTTTTCTGCGGTGGCGGCGGAGCTATATGCAACGGATTATGCGCTATATGCTGATAAAAAATGACGTTTTACAGTATGCTGATAAGCCTTCCCCTTGAGGGGATATATCACAACACATTGTGTTGAGATGCCTTCCCTGGCGAAGGAAAGGTGCCCACCTTCAGGTGGGCGGATGAGGTGTGATTAAATGAAAAAGATTTGTATCACCTTAATTCTTATAATAATAGCCGGAATTCTTTCCGGCTGCGCAATCAAGCCGGTAACCAGTGTCTCGGGTAACGGCTTTTATTTTGATACTTTTGTGAGCTTCACGGTATATGGTACGGAAGATACGGAGATAATCAACGGTTTAAAGGCAGAATGCGAAAAGTACGAAAAGATATTCAGTGCCGTCGATCAGAGAAGTGAGCTGTATCACTTAAATAAGGGGGATACTGATGAGGTATCCGGGGATCTGTATGAAAGTGTTAAAAAAGCCCTTTTGTTATGCGAGTATAGTGACGGGCTGTATGATATTACAATAAGACCGGTCAGTGAACAATGGCAATTCGTTCCGGAGGAACCGGGTGGTCCGGTTCTTCAGATCATTCCTGATGATGAGAATATTAAGAAAGCATTGGAAAAAGTCGATTACAGGAAAGTAAAACTCTCTGAGACTGAAGATGGTAAGTATAAGATCGATCTTAACGGTACTGCTATAGATATGGGTTCGGTGGCAAAAGGATATATCGCTGACAGACTGATAGAGTACCTGAAAGAAAAGGGCATAAAATCTGCGATAATCTCACTGGGTGGCAATATAGTCTGCTTAGGTGACAAGCCTGTGGAAAATGACGGCAAAGTCGAAGAACAGGATTATACTGTAGCTATAAAATCGCCGTTTGCCGCAAAGACAAGTACAAATGATGACGGTTCCGGTCAATATGCTGACATAGTATATATCAGGGATAAGTCAGTGGTAACATCCGGAATATATGAAAGAAGCTTTGAAAAAGATGGTATTACCTATCATCACCTGATTGATACCAAAACAGGTTATCCATATAACAGTGATCTGGCTTCTGTATCGATAATTTCGGATTCATCGTTCGAAGCTGATATATTGAGTACTGTATGTTATTATCTGGATTACGATAAAACAACAGAGTTACAAAATAAAGGTATTGTCGGAGATTTCGAGGCAGAGTTTATATATAAGGATGGCAGTGTAAAAAGGACAATGGGGTTCAGTAAATATGAACATAAAGGGGAAGACTAAATTATTATATTTTTTGATAAAAATTTAACAAAAAAGTGTTGTAATTATCGAAAAAATTTAGTAAAATATACAAAGTAGTTTTATAAAATGTATTGGAGGACTTTGTAAATGAACACCTATAAGAGCGAAGCGATTCGTAATGTAGCTATTTTGGGGCATGGCGGCAGCGGAAAGACAACTCTCGTTGAAGCTATCGCGCTGACTAAGGGCATTATCTCACGTCAGGGACGTGTTGAAGAAGGTAATACCATTAGTGACTATGATAAAGAAGAGATTAAGCGTACCTTCTCTATCAGCACTTCTTTGATTCCTGTAGAGCATGACGGGATTAAGATCAATTTCCTTGATTGTCCCGGTTATTTCGACTTTGTAGGAGAAGTAGAGGAGGCACTTGATGCAGCAGGAGCTGCAATAATAGTAGTTAACGCTAAGGCAGGCGTTGAAGTAGGTACCATAAAGGCTTGGGAGATGTGCGAGAAGAAGAAACTTCCCCGTATGTTCTTCGTAACAGCTATGGATGATCCCAATGCTAACTTTGCAAAAGTAGTTGAGCAGCTGACCGAGAACTTCGGTACCAAGATTGCTCCTTTCCATACACCTTTCTTTGAGAACGAGAAGTTCGTAGGTTTCGTTAACGTAGTTAAGATGGGCGGAAGAAAGTTTACCAAGGGCAGTGAGTACACAGAGTGTGAGATCCCTGATTCCGTTAAGGATGATGTTGAGCTTTGCCGTCACGACCTTATCGAAGCTATCGCTGAGTCCAGCGAAGAACTTATGGAAAAGTATTTTGCTGAGGAAGAGTTCACTCAGGAAGAGATTGATAACGCTCTTCATGCTACAGTATTTGACGGAAGTACAGTTCCGGTACTTGCAGGTGCTGCTATCAACCAGCAGGGTACTGTAATGCTTCTTAATGCGATAAAGTCATACCTTCCTTCACCTCTTAACCATAAGGTTATCGGTAAGAGTGCTAAGGATGATTCTGAATTTGCAGCTAACTATGATATCAATAAGCCTATGACCGCTAAGGTATTTAAGACCATCGTAGATCCTTTCATCGGTAAGTATTCCATGATCAAGGTATGCTCCGGTGTTCTTACTTCTGACGCAGTTATATATAATGCAGATAAGGATACAGAAGAAAAGCTTTCACGTCTTTATGTTCTCCGCGGTAAAGAGACTATCGAAGTTAAAGAACTTAACCCCGGTGATATCGGTGCTATAGGAAAGCTTTCAAATACCCAGACAGGTGATACCCTTTCTACAAAGGCTAATCCTGTTATATTCCCCAGATGCCAGTACAGCGTTCCTTATGAGTATAAGAAAGTTGATACTAAGAATAAGGGTGATGAGGATAAGTTCGCACAGGCTATGGCTAAGCTCTGTGAAGAGGATAAGACCTTAAAGATGGTTCTTGACAAAGAGAACCGCCAGACACTTATCTATGGTATCGGCGGACAGCAGCTTGATATTGTTGTAAGTAAGCTTTCACAGCGTTATAAGGTAGAGGTTGAGCTTTCTAAGCCCAGAGTACCTTACAGAGAGACTATCCGTAAGAAGGTTGAGAAGCAGGGCAAGTATAAGAAGCAGTCCGGCGGACACGGCCAGTACGGTGATGTTCATATGAGATTTGAGCCTTTAGGCGATATGGAGAAGTCATATGAGTTCGCAGAGGAGATCGTAGGCGGCGTAGTTCCCAAGAACTTCTTCCCTGCAGTTGAGAAGGGACTTGCTGAGTCCGTTCTTAAGGGACCTTTGGCCGGATATCCCGTTGTAGGACTTAAGGCTACATTGTTCTACGGCTCATACCATCCTGTAGATTCTTCGGAAATGGCATTCAAGCAGGCTGCACGTCTTGCATTCAAGGCTGCATTTACAGATCCTAAGGAAAACTGCAATCCTTGCTTGTTAGAGCCCATCGTTTCCATGAAGGTGCTCGTTCCCGATAAGTTCACCGGTGATATCATGGGTGACCTTAATAAGCGTAGAGGCCGTGTACTCGGTATGAACCCTGTAGCAGGCGGCAAGCAGGAGATCATGGCTGATGTTCCGTTAGCAGAGCTTTACGGATATTCTACAGATCTTCGTTCCATGACAGGTGGTATCGGTGATTATTCATACACCATCGACCGTTATGAGCAGGCTCCTGCAGATGTACAGGCTAAGGTTGTTGAAGAAGCAGCTAAGTACATGACTGAGGACGAGGAAGACTGATGATATAACTCTTTATAACATGATATATATTGCAAATACAATATATATCATGTTATTTTTCTATTATCATTTTTATTATATGTGGAGAACTGAATCATCTTTATAAAAAGAATTATTGAGGAATTCTATGATAAAAA
>CACYIR010000145.1 GCA_902774525.1 uncultured Lachnospiraceae bacterium | reverse complement strand
AGACTGCAGCTACTTTGGCTGAGGCTCAGGAGTTAGGTCTTACCACATGGAACTATGGTAGCTTCATCACAGCTATCATCAACTTCCTGCTTATGGCATTCGTTGTATTCCTTATTGTTAAGGGCATGAACAAGCTTGCTGACTCAGGCAAGAAGTTAAATAAGAAGGAAGAGAAGAAGGCAGAGCCTACCACAAAGGTATGTCCTTTCTGTCAGTCAGAGATCAGCATCAAGGCTACCAGATGTCCTCATTGTACATCAGAGCTTAAGAAGTGATACGACGTGTTTTATTTATCAGATAAATCAAATAAATAATTCAAACCACAGGACAGTTTCACGGAATACGGAAACCGTCCTGTTTTTTATCCGGGATTCCGAAAAAGGAACTTGATTTTTTTAAGATACATGGTAAAATGTTAATGTTTGTGAATCTGTACGGAACATTTAAGACCGGTTTATCCGATATATGAGTTCTGTATGGATTGTTTTAGAGGGTTATGTTATAAAAGATAAGAGGAATCATACGTGGGAACAAGAGAAGAGAAGAGATCGAGAAAAGAAGAACATTTGCCATAATATCGCACCCCGATGCAGGTAAGACCACCCTTACGGAAAAACTCCTGCTCTACGGCGGAGCCATAAATTTAGCAGGCTCCGTAAAGGCCAAGAAAACTGCCAGACATGCGGTATCCGACTGGATGGAGATAGAGAAGGAAAGAGGTATTTCGGTTACCTCTTCGGTTATGCAGTTCAATTATGACGGCTACTGCATCAATATCCTTGATACTCCGGGCCATCAGGATTTCTCGGAGGATACCTACCGTACACTTATGGCGGCCGATTCTGCGGTCATGGTCATAGACGGTTCAAAGGGTGTAGAGGCACAGACCATCAAGCTGTTTAAGGTCTGTGTCATGAGACATATCCCGATCTTTACATTTATCAATAAGATGGACAGGGAAGCAAAGGATACATACGAGCTCTTGGATGAGATAGAGAGCGTGCTCGGTATCAGGACTTGTCCCATGGACTGGCCCATAGGTTCCGGAAAAGAGTTCCAGGGAGTATTTGACCGCCAGACCGGCAAGATCAACCGTTACTTTGCGACCACTTACGGTATGAAGGAAGTTGAATCCGTATCGGCAGTAATAGGCGATCCTTCACTTGATGATATAATAGGTAAGAAGGCACACGAAAAACTAAAGGAAGAGATAGAACTTGTAGAAGGAGCCATGGATGAGTTTGATCTTGAAAAGGTCAGAAACGGACTCCTTACTCCTGTTTTCTTCGGATCTGCTCTTAACAACTTCGGTGTCGAGAACTTCTTAAAGTACTTCTTAAAGCTCGCGCCTACACCGCTTCCGAGAGTTGCCGGAGACCAGATCATAGATCCTATGACCACCGATTTTTCGGCATTTGTATTTAAGATCCAGGCGAACATGAATAAGGCTCACCGCGACCGTATCGCATTTATGCGTATATGTTCGGGCAAGTTTGACGCTGAAGCTGAAGTATATCATGTGCAGGGCGGCAGAAAGCAGAGACTTTCACAGCCTCAGCAGCTTATGGCACAGGAAAGAAAGATCCTTTCCGAAGCTTATGCCGGAGATATCATAGGTGTATTCGATCCCGGTATTTTCTCCATAGGAGATACCGTATGTGCTCCCGGACTTAAGTTTGCATATGAAGGTATCCCTACATTCGCTCCCGAGCACTTTGCAAAAATACGTCAGGTTGATACCATGAAGCGTAAGCAGTTCTTAAAGGGTGTCACACAGATAGCACAGGAAGGTGCCATCCAGATATTCCAGGAATTCAATACCGGCATGGAGGAGATCATAGTCGGCGTAGTAGGCGTGCTCCAGTTTGATGTTATGAAATTCAGGATGGAGTCAGAGTACGGTGTTGAGATAAAGATGGAAACACTTCCTTATGAATACATCCGCTGGGTAACCGAAACACCCGCACCCCTGTCGGAACTTAACCTTACATCCGATACCAAGCGTGTAAAAGACATGAAGGGCAATCCTTTACTTCTTTTTGCACATGAGTGGAGTATCAGGACTGTCATGGACAGAAATAAGGGACTGGAGTTGGCCGAGTTTTCAAAGAACTGATTTTTATGTGCGGCGCACCTATCTTATTATTGTATTTGATCAATCTATGGGCTCTGTCCGGGCAGCATCCCGAGCGAGATTGCCGCATTAGGCAATTCGCTTCGGGAGCATACCCGTCACGAGCCCTTGACTTTTGTGCAAGTATGCAATAATAAGATAGGGGCGCCGCACTTTCAATTACCCGGAATTTATAATCCGTTAATTTGACAAACATCGGCTGTTATGGTAGTATATAATTGATTAAATATGTAGCATGAATGTAATAAGTATGTAACAAATTAATATGCTGTTCAGGCAGCAAATATTTATATAACAGGAGAATGAAAATGGAAGTATTAAAGCCCGTAAAAGAAGGAAAAGTACGTGAGATCTATGATAACGGTGATACCCTTATCATGGTCGCTACAGACAGGATAAGCTGTTTTGACGTTATCCTGAATAACATCGTTACAAAGAAGGGAACAGTGCTCACACAGATGAGCAAGTTCTGGTTTGATATGACAAAGGATATCATCCCCAACCATATGATATCCGTAGATGTAAACGATATGCCCGAGTTTTTCAGAACTCCCGAGTTCGACGGCAAGAGCATGATGGTAAGAAAGCTTAACATGCTGCCTGTAGAGTGTATCGTGCGCGGTTATATCACCGGAAGCGGATGGGCAAGCTATCTGAAGACCGGGGAAGTATGCGGTATCAAGCTGCCGGAGGGCTTAAAGGAATCAGACAAGCTCCCTGAGCCTATTTATACTCCTTCCACCAAAGCCGAGATCGGTGATCATGATGAAAATATCAGCTTTGAGCAGAGCGTTGATTACTTAGAGAAGCGTTTTCCCGGAAAGGGCGCCGAGTACGCTCAGAAGCTTAAGGACTGCACTATCGCACTTTATAAGACATGTGCTGATTATGCACTTTCAAAAGGCATCATTATTGCAGATACCAAGTTTGAGTTCGGACTTGATGAGGACGGCAATATCGTTCTCGGTGATGAGATGCTCACACCTGACAGTTCACGTTTCTGGCCTCTTGAAGGATATGAGGCAGGTCATTCACAGCCTTCGTTTGATAAGCAGTTTGCAAGAGACTGGCTTAAGAGCCACGAGGGACACAACTGGACATTACCTCAGGAAATCGTGGATATGACCATAGCAAAATACCTTGACGGCTACAAGAGACTTACGGGGAAAGAGCTCTGATGACCGGACAGCATTCGTGTTGCACAGAGGGAATGTATTGCGAGGTGATCGTTAATGGACAATAAGGGTAAGGGTCCGCTAAGCGTAATGTTGATAGTGCTGATCGTTCTGGCAGCCTCATTACTTGCGCTTTTAGGATACTCTAAGCTTACTGCCGGGTCGGAAGACCCTTACAATATAAACAGCGGAGTTGCCGGCATATCTGCGGACGACGGTAAGGTAGGCGTCTACGATAAAGAAGGCAATTTTACCGAGTTGCCGGAAAATGTGGTAGTGCCCGGCATCAATTCATTTCAGATGAAGCTTGTGGCTCAGGCATTGGAAAAAACCAAAGCCGATCTGAATGAAAAGCTGACAACGCCGACGCCTGACACTGATCCTGCGGTAACAGGCGATCCTGCCGTGACAGGTACCGATGATCCTGTGACCCCGACGGATATTCCGGGCGGAAACGGGGAAGATGCTCCCGATGATTCCGATATAGAAAAAGCGGCTGAGAAAGCTGCGGAGAACGCAAGCCTTCTCGTAGCTTATTACGAAAACAAACAGAAATATCTGGAGATGCTCGGATATAAGTCTGAAGAAGGCTTAAAAGAGCTGGTAAACGGTGACGGTCAGGAAACTGTAGAGTTCCTGTCTGTTTATACCCAGGGTACCGATGATAAGAGCGTAGCACTTATCCAGGAAAGGCTGATGCAGCTCGGTTTCATGGATTTCGCAGAGCCTACGGAGCATTACGGGCCCGTTACCATGGATGCCGTTAAGCGTTTCCAGAGACAGAATGACTTAAAGCAGGACGGTATAATAGGTGAACAGACCATAGGTATCCTTTTTGAGGATAATGCAAAGTCATACCTTTTAAAGAAGGGTATGGATGGTGATGATATAAAGAACGTTCAGGACCGTCTTTACGAACTTGGATATCTGGCTAAAAAAGACCAGATCACAGGCCATTTCGGTGATGATACCGATGCAGCGGTAAAGGCACTGCAAAAGGCCAACCAGCTCACAACCGACGGAAAGATCGGTGTTGAGACCTTTGAGCTTCTCTACAGTGAGAATGTTAAAGCCAACCTTATTTCCTTCGGAGATAAGAGTGACATAGTACTCGAGTGTCAGAAGAGGCTGAAGGAACTCGGATACTTAACCACTACTCCTGACGGATATTACGGTGATGATACATTGGCAGC
>CACYIR010000144.1 GCA_902774525.1 uncultured Lachnospiraceae bacterium | reverse complement strand
TATCCACGCTCGATATACTCAACCTGCTCTACTACGCTGAATCCGTTTGCTACGAGACCTGCGATAACAAGTGCAGCACCGGCTCTTAAGTCAGGTGAACATATGGTAGCACCGGTAAGCTTCTCAACACCGTTGATGATGGCGATATTGCCTTCAACCCTGATGTTTGCTCCCATTCTGGCAAGCTCGTCTACGTACTTAAATCTGTTATCGAAGATATTCTCGGTAACGGTACTGGTACCACGGCTTAATGCAAGTAATGTAGTCATCTGAGGCTGCATATCGGTCGGGAAACCGGGATATGCAAATGTCTTGATCTGCGCACTTGAAAGTCGGTCGTTGGATACGACACGGATGGAGTCATCATTCTCGATAACTTCGGCACCGATCTCCGAAAGCTTGGCTGATATAGCCTCCATATGCTTAGGGATGACGTTCTTGATGAGTACGTCACCTCTGGTAGCTGCTGCTGCCAGCATGAATGTACCTGCTTCTATCTGATCGGGGATAACCGCATAAGTGCTTCCGTGAAGCTTCTCAACGCCCCTGATCTTTATAACATCGGTACCTGCGCCCTTTATATTTGCACCCATACTGTTAAGGAAGTTAGCTACGTCAACTATATGGGGCTCTTTTGCTACGTTCTCAAGGATGGTCTGTCCGGGTGTAAGTGCAGCTGCGAGCATAACATTGATGGTAGCACCTACGGAAACGATATCGAAGAAGATATGGCTTCCTTTAAGTGCGGTAGCCTCTGCTGAAAGTACACCGCCATAGGTAACTTCTACCTTGGCACCTAACTGTCTGAAACCTTTGATGTGCTGTTCCACGGGACGGCTTCCGATGTTACATCCGCCGGGAAGCGGAACCTGTGCACGTTTATATTTTCCGAGGAGTGCTCCTAACAGATAGTAGGAACCTCTCATCTTACGCATGTTTTCATTATCTACAACAAAGCTGCACATGGAGCCCACGATCTTAACCGTGTGTCTGTCAACTCTGTCAACTATAGCGCCCATATCACGGATGGCATCGAGAAGAACATTGATATCCCAAACATCGGGAAGGTTCTCGATGGTAACCATCTCGTCAGACATAATGGCTGCAGCTACAATACCGAGAGCTGCATTTTTAGCGCCGTTAATAACGACATCTCCTGCAAGGGACTTACCGCCCCTTATAATATATTTGCTCATTTATGTAGTGGTATTATGCCCTTTGGTAAAGGCATATCCTTTCATTTTACTATATACTTCTAGTTCTATTTCTCCCTATTATAACCTTTTGTAACATTTTTGTAAACTCTTTTTTTAAAATTTTTTGTAAAATAAGCAAAAAAGCCTTTGACAAACGCTATTTATCAATTATAATTAAAATTGGGGAATTGAATGGAAACTATGCTATTAATGTAGAAACACGGAGGTTTTTATGGATGTAAAGCGTATTGGGATAAACGAAGTAAAAAGCGGTATGCTGGTCGCCTATGATGTATTAAATGACTCGGGACAGCTGCTTTTTCCTGCCGGTGCAAGACTGACGGAAAAGGCTATTACCCGTATGCGCTTTCATGCCATACCGTTTATAAGGATATATATCGAGAATCCGGCCGATGCAGTGGATGACGGAGTGGATGAGCAGTCCTTCTTTGAAAAGCTCAGAGACACCGAAGAATTCAAGGAATTCAACGAAAAATTTACCGATGTTGCCGCTACCTTCGAAGAAGAAATGCGAAGGGTCCTGCGTGAAGGCGGTGATACGGACAGCACTTCTCTTTCCAACGGTGTAAAGAAGATACTCGGATCTTGCCGTTCAGGCATCCAGGTATTTGACCTGCTCCACTGTTCAAGGACTTATGATGAGGTTGTGTTTGCACACTCACTTAATGTAGCGATCATCAGTGCGGTACTCGGAGGATGGCTGCATTTCAGTGCCGAAGATATAGATACACTTATCGTATGCGGCATCTATCATGATATAGGAAAGCTCGTAATCCCTAAGGAGATCATAGATAAGCCGGGGCCTCTTACCCCCGAAGAGTTTGATGTAATAAAGACTCATACCACAAAAGGTTACGCAATACTAAACAAGATGAACCTTGACAGGCGTGTCAAGCTTGCAGCACTTATGCACCACGAGAGGAGCGACGGATCCGGATATCCGTTCGGAGTGACCGGCGACCGTGTGGATGACCTAACAAAGGTTATCGCTATAGCTGATGTTTACGAAGCTATGACCGCTCCCAGGAAGTACCGTAAGGCAAGATGTCCTTTTGAAGCTGTGAGAATGTTTGAATCAAGCGGCTTGGCACTTTATGATACATCATTCCTTATGACATTCCTTGAGCATATCACGATGTGCTATATGGGATACAGAGTAAAGCTTAATGACGGTACGATCGGTACCATCGTATACATGAACAAACAGGATGATACCAGACCGATGATCAGGGTCGGCTCGGATTATATCAACCTGTTCAGGAATCCGGAACTTTATATTGAGGAGATCTTATAAACAAAAACCAGAGCCTAATTTTTGTTTTGAAACAATAATAAGATCTTGCTCAATCTATCGTCACCACATAAAAAAGTAAAGGCATAACAGCAAATAAATCTGCGTTATGCCTTATTATTGTTATTTCACAGATAGTTACAATGTATTAGATCGAATTAGGAATGTCCTTACTGATAATTACATTGCTTCTTACATGCTTCTCATGCTCTAAGGTCTGACGGATATAAGCCTCGCCGTTTCTCTGCTCGGCATTGTCAAGGGTTTTAACCAGATACTTCTCTGTCCTTGCAAGTGCACCCTCTTCGGTAGCTCTCAAGATTCCCTTTATTCTCTTGGACATAAGGTCATATGCTTCCGACTCAAATACGAATCCTGCTTTTCCTATCTTATAATCCACATAGTCAAACAGATCTTCCTGATTAAATGCAGGTATTATGACTCTCGGTCTGAACATATCCTCAAACTTTTCCCTGTTTCTGAAAAGCTCTACCATGTTCTTCCTGTAATCGGCTATGACTATCATTGTATTTCTGCCGAGTTTCTTTATGATATCCGAAATATCCCAGATAGCTTCTTCAGAAAGGTCTCCCGCCTGGTTTACCACAAGACATCTGCCTCTGAGCTTTTCGGTCCTGTCTTTAAGGTTTATCATATTGACCTTGTTGGCATCCGTCCATACGGTCTGTGATGCGCTTATGAATCCGCTGTCAGCCATAAACTTGGCAAAGCCGTGTGCTATGGCTTTCTTACCTGTACCGCGTTCACCTATGATACAGTAGTTCATGGTCTCTTCGGTGTTATCAGCCAGACGCTCCAGGCATTTAAGTATCTGGGAATTCATATCCTTCTGGCATGCAAAGAATCCGAAATAATCTTCCAGGGTTTTGCCTGATTTTTTAAGGTAACCGGATATCACGCTGTTCTCAGGTACTTCAATGCATTTAAGCTGTTTGGGTGTATAAATACCGTCCTTGGGTACGCGCTCGGTACTTATCTGGGCTTCCTTCAGGCTCTCCGAAATATCGACGGTGAAATCATCTGTATCGGGTATAGTATCCTTCACTGCATCGGACGAAATGTTCTTCCCGGTATCTTTCGCATTGATATCAACTGCTGCAGCGACCGCTCCGGCTGCCACAGATGCTTTTTCTTCCTGAAGTGCCTTTTCGTTTGCAAGACGGGCCAGCTGCTTTTGATGATCAAGGAATTTACGCTTATCCTTCTTCCTCTCGCTTTCTATAAAGCGCTGCTTTTCAAGCTCTGCCTCACGTTCCTTACGCAGCTTTTCTTCGTTTTCGATAGTCTGCTGTTTCTTTATCTCGTCCTGCTTCTTCTTTTCTTTTTCCTGTATCTTTTCCTTAAACCTGGACATCCAGCCCTTCTTCGGGGTTTTATCCTTATCCTTAGGTTTATCCTCTACGAAGCCAAGCTCCCTCTCCACTGCTTCAAGTAACTGGGACTTGTGTGATTCTTCATACTCATCACCCGTGTCTTCCTCTTCTCTTCTTGCAGAGGGCTTTTCCTGCTTTTTGACAGGCGGTCTTACTATGGTCCTGTCGGCATCCTT
>CACYIR010000143.1 GCA_902774525.1 uncultured Lachnospiraceae bacterium | reverse complement strand
GCGGCCGAAGGGCGCGCCCTCCTGCGGCGCGGATTCGACGCTGTCGACCGCCACAAGGCGGGCGATATCGCGGAAAACGGCCGGCGTGTTCTCCTCGGCGAAGGCCTCGATGTCCCGGAGAAGTTGTTCGTTCATATCCTGTGCTCCTTCCGATTCGTTCCAAGATGGCATCAGTTTACCACCCGCCTCCGCTTTTTTCAAGCAGAGCGGGACAGGGCAAGTTTTTTCGCCGGGTTTCTTGCATTTAACAGAAAGATGGTATATATTGCAGGCTCTGCAGAGAATGAGGATTCCAACATAAGGCTTCAGGCTATTATTGATTCGACCTCGCAGCACAATGTCCCCTTTAGCATTGAGAATGATGTATTTTATTCAAACTGGGAGGCCGGAAGAACTTTCCAGTATATAGCTTCTAATTATAAGTCGCCGGAGGAGTATCCGGATGCATTCATATGTGCAAATGACCTTTTGGCTATTGCCGTAAGTCAGGCATCCGAGATGTTTTTTAAAGCGGTTCCCAAGTGTGTTAAGCTCACGGGTTTTGACAACCTTGACAGCAGTAGGGTATTTTATCCCTCAATCTCAACTGTAGACCAGCGCTATGATGAGGTCGGGAAAAAAGCCGGACAGTATCTTAAAAAGCTGTTCAAAGGACAGGAGATACCTGTTGAAACGATTATTCCCTGTAAGTTCGTTCCGGCTGAAAGCTGCGGATGCCCTAAGGGAAAGGTTTCGGGCGATCACAGAAAAGCTTATGTCAGAAGGCTGCAGCTTGAGCACCAGATCCGTTCGATGAAAGATGGAAGAATCTTTACCATAGAGCGATACATATTCGAGACACATGATTATAAACTCATGAAGAAGGATATGAGGGAACTGCTGTATGAACAGCCCAGTTTTGAAGGACAGACTTTCTATATTATGTTTTCTCCTATCATGGAAAAGATCGGAGAGAAAGACGAGTCCCTGTATCCCAGATTTGAGCTTGAAGAAAAATATGATGTTATAGTGGGCAAAAGAAACAATATCCCCGTAAAGAAGGAACTGGTTGACAGATCGGATCTGATCCCGGATTACAAACTTGAGGGACCTAATGAGATTTTTGTGGTGGGTGTGCTCAGATACGAGGAGCTTATCTGCGGATATCTGGTAAGAGGTTCATCGGCAGACCGTATCAGGGATGATTCCTTCTATGACTATCTGAACCGTCTTAATAAGGCATTTTATCCGTATATAAGGAATATGCAGCTGGATGCACTTAACAAAAAGCTTGCCGACCTTATGGAGCAGGATGCTCTTACACATGTTAAGAACAGGACCGCGTACGACAAGTATGTAAGACACTTCAACATGGATATCGCAAGCGGTGAAAGACAGGAGTTTGCGGTAGCATATTTCGACCTCAATAATTTAAAGACGATAAATGATAAATACGGACATGAGGCAGGAGATGCTTATATCAGGAATTCATGTAAGCTGATATGCGATACCTTTAAGCACAGTCCCGTATTCCGTATCGGAGGAGATGAATTCCTCTGCATCATCATCAATGATGATTATAAACATAAGGATCAGCTGCTCAAAAGCATGAGGGACGAGATGGAGCTCCGTGAGAAGGATCCCGTAAAGTACTCGCCTGCAGCAAGAGTATCGGTTGCTTCCGGTATGGCTGTATTTGACAAGGAAAAGGACACCGATGTCATATCGGTAGTCAACAGGGCTGATGTCCTTATGTACGAGAATAAGTTTGAAATGAAGAAGGGTAACGTTAGGTAACAAAAATGAAAACAGCATCGGTAAAAGGAATGAATGATTATCTGCCTTCAGAGGTAGAGCTGAGAGACTATATCCAGTCGGTGATACTTAAGGTGTACGAGAGGAACGGTTTCTTACGTATCATGACTCCTGCGGTAGAGGATGCCGAAAATATTGATAAAAGCGAAGGCGGAGACAATCTTAACCTCGTTTTTAAGATTTTAAAGCGCGGCGAGAAGCTTGAAAAGGCTCTTGCCTCGGGGAATGAAAAAGAGTTGTCGGATTTAGGACTCAGATACGATCTGACACTTCCTCTTTCGAGGTATTATGCGGGACATAAGGAGATGCTTCCTTCTCCCATGAAATGTATCCAGATAGATAAGGTGTACAGGGCTGAACGTCCCCAGAAGGGAAGAGACAGGGAGTTTGTACAGTGTGATATTGATATCCTCGGTTCATCTTCGCCCAACTGTGAGGCAGAGCTTATATGTGTAACGGCGGAGGCATTAAGTGCCCTCTCGATAAAGAACTTTAAGATCAAGATCAATGACAGAAGACTGCTCAAGTCCATGCTTCTTAAATGCGGATTTGAGGAGAGCCAGCTTGACAGCGTATGTATTTCTTTTGATAAGCTTGATAAGATTGGCGCAGAAGGTGTTACGGAGGAGCTTAACGAAAAGGGATTTTCAGCAGAGGCGATAGAGGCATTTAACAAAGTGCTTGAAAGACGTCCCTTTACGCTGGATATGATGCCCGAGCTCTGTGATGATGCATCTGCAGCCGATAATCTTAAGTATATCGTTGATACCGTTAAGGCAGTATCGGATTCGGCTTTTGATGTAGAGTTTGATATCTCGCTTGTAAGAGGCCAGGGATACTATACAGGTACCGTATTTGAGGTGGTAAGCTCTGATTTTAGGGGCGCCATAAGCGGCGGCGGAAGATATGACAATCTGATCGGAAAGTTTATCGGACAGTCCGTACCTGCAGTAGGATTTTCCATAGGATTTGAGCGTATATACACTATCCTTAAAGAGAGCGGTTTCGTAATCCCGGAGAAGCGCAAAAAGATAGCTCTGATCTATGACAGCGACAAGTTTACAGAGTGCTGTGCCAAGGCAAAAGAGTTAAGAAAAGAATATGACGTTTCAATATTTGAAACACCTAAGAAGACAGGAAAATTCTTAAATAAGCTTCAGGAAAACGGCTATGGCGGATTTTTCATATTAGGACAGTCGGAAGAGGTTAATGAGCTTAAGTGATTTTCGTGTGTTAGGTCAATAGTAACGGATATGAGTAAAAACGCCTGCAACAAGGCGTTTTTTCCTACGGGAGAGACTATGCAGACTGATGTGAGAAAAATCTATGAGATTAATAAGAAACTGGTGGGTGCGGTTGACAGGGCTGTATGCCTGTTCAGGATCGGAAGATATGATAAGGCCTTAAAATGGGTTGCCGATACGGCAGACGATATAAATATCGTGGCAGACGCAGTGATGCAGGACAGGGAGTACTTTGACAATGTGTCCACCGGTTTTGTGGAAGGTATGCTTTCGTCCATCGTGGAAGCTACGGTTGCAAAGGATTATTGCCTGCTGGCGGATATATATGAGATGCAGCTTTCCACATTTGTCTGCGGTGTACAGGAACTGATACTTGGTAGAGAACAGTTCCTTGAATTTGACAATAACAGGTACAGGGAAAATATCACGCATCTTAAATCGGTGCTCCGTGAGATGATAGAGGAGCGTGATGACCTGACGGTGGACGAACAGAAGCGTTTCAGGGTTAACCTTAATGCCAAGCTTGATGATATGTTCGATCCTGCCGAGCTTTTAAAAAGAGGATTTAATTTAGAGTTTACCTCGAGCGGGCTTATGACTATGGCGGCTCCGTACAAGGGCGGACGGATATATCTCCATTCGAACGGGCGCGTGATCAACGAGAGTTTCCAGCTGGCACTTAACTGGTATGACCCTATGGTTGATGAATACGTGATATACGGCTTCGGAATGGGGTATCATATCGAAGAGCTTCACGGGCTTGCCCCGGCCAAAAGGATAGTTGTATATGAAAGCGATCTGGATGTATTAAAGCTTTATTGTGCATTCAGAGGGGATGCGTCCCTGCTTACCGAGGAAAATGTGTTTATCATCTATGACAGGGATATGAAGCTGATCTCGGCAAAGCTTAAAGGGACAGCACCTCAGACAGAGGATTCAAAATATATTTATGTGGCTGAAGACGGATGTATCATAAAGGTATGTGTGCATTACCCTTCATACAGGCGTTCACCGGGATGCATGGAGCTTGATGCGGCACTTCCCTGGAAGGATACGGTTGA
>CACYIR010000142.1 GCA_902774525.1 uncultured Lachnospiraceae bacterium | reverse complement strand
CTTATCCTTCTTCCTCTCGCTTTCTATAAAGCGCTGCTTTTCAAGCTCTGCTTCACGTTCCTTACGCAGCTTTTCTTCGTTCTCGATGGTCTGCTGTTTCTTTATCTCGTCCTGCTTCTTCTTTTCCTTTTCCTGGATCTTTTCCTTAAATCTGGACATCCAGCCCTTCTTCGGGGTTTTATCCTTATCCTTAGGTTTATCCTCTACGAAGCCAAGCTCTCTCTCCACTGCTTCAAGCAGCTGGGATTTGGGTGATTTCTCGTAATCATCACCGTAATCTTCATCTTCTTTTCTTGCAGAGGGCTTTTCCTGCTTTTTTTTTTTTTTTCTTACTATTGTCCTGTCGGCATCCTTCTTTGCCTCTCCGCTTTCTATATCAGGCCTGCTCCAGACTCTGGTCATGTCTTCGGGCTTCTGTTCTTCCTTCTGGAGATTGTCTTCACTGTCCTCGATAAGGGCCTGCTCTACAGCTTTCGCTATCTCATCCTCAAACAGATCTGTCTCATGTACCGGACGTGTTACAGCCTTCTTGATGCTCTCTTCGGATACCTGAGGCTCAGTATATGCGATCTTTTCATCTGCTATCTTGAGGTCTTCTTCGGTGTATTCCTCTTCGATATAATCCTCTTCATCAGGATTGCCGTCTACAGTATAATTTACTGTTTCTACGACAGGCTCTTCTACAGGCAGTTCTTCTTCTACAATATCCTCAGCTTCCTGCACATCAGCTGTGTCATCCGCTGCAGTATCCGGATTGTCATCTGCGATAACCTCAACACTTTCCGTATCGGGGATGTTCTCTGTTGCCACAAATTCATCTGTTACAACTTCATCAGTCACAGCATCATCCGATACAGTGCCGGTTACAGGTACAGCCTGAGGTGCAGCCACCTGAGGCTCACCGTTCCATGTAGCCCTGTATTTTTCACTGATTGATATCTCTCTGGCAGATTTTTCAGGAATATCTGCTTTTACTTCTGCATTTTCCGTATCAGCCTGATTGTCTGCAGCCTGGTTATCATAAGCTTGATTATCAGTAATTTGATTGTCAGCGGCTTGATTACCTGAAGCCTGATTATCAGTACCCTGACTATCAGATGTTTCACCCTCATTTGTCTTTTGTCCGGAGAGCTCACGTAACGATATCTCACCCGAATAATAAGCTTTAAGAGAGCTCATATCCCCAGGTGTCATAAAACTCTACCCTCTTAAGCTCCTCAAGGCTTGCAGCCTGCTCTCTTAAGCTCTTGCCTTTTAATCTGTCGATCTTATACTTGAAGATATAGTTATAATAATCATTGGGAGCCATCTTCTTAAAATCCGCATAGTATTTCTCGGCTTCATCAACCTTTTTAAGCCTGATACAGATATTTACCAGCTCCATAGCCACACGTCTGGTTTTTCTTCTGCCATATACCACACTGTAGCATTCCTTGGCACGTCCGAGCATACCGTTATTAAGGTACACCTCGCCTATGACCATGCAATCAAGATTGTCCTTCAGCTTCGCAGGATCTATGCCGTCAGCCAGTTCAAGAGCCTCTTCGTATTTCTCTTCTCTTAAGAGACCCTTTATCTCTTCTATCTTAACAAAATTCTTATAACGGTCCATTTTGATAATCCTTTACTCTCAAGTTTATTTTAATACAAGGTCTGAAAGCGAGCCGCTCCCGCTCTTTTCAAGCACTTCGTCTATAGTACCGAAGGCTTTGCATACGCCCTTGTCCAAAAGACAGATATGCGTGCTGATCCTTTGTACTTCCTCCATGTAGTGACCTACATAGATAATGGCGGTACCGTGATTTTTTAACTCCTCTATGGCGGAAAGTATCTGCATGCCCGACTGAAGATCGATACCGGTGGTAGGCTCGTCAAGTATTACCAGCTCAGGTCTGTGGAGAAGCGCCACACCGATGTTCAGACGTCTCTTCATACCGCCCGAATACTCGCTCACCCTTTTCTTCAAAAGCGTGCTGTCAAAGGAAATGATATCACATACTCTCTTGATCTCAGTATCCATATGTTCTTTACCGACACCGTAGCTTTTTCCCCAGAACTTCAGGTTGTCAAGACCGCTTAAGGTCTCGTACAGGGCAATATCCTGAGGCACATATCCGAGCTTTCTTCTTATGGCATCGGGATCTTTTACTATATCCTGTCCGTTAAAAAGTATCTGTCCCGAGTCAGGCTTTATCAGAGTAGCTATCATGCTCACGCATGTTGATTTTCCTGCTCCGTTAGCACCTACGAGTCCCAGCACCTGTCCCTTATCCACTGAGAAAGACAGGTCGGATACTACCTTCTGATCTTTATAGCTTTTTGAAACATTGACCAATTCAAGCATCTTTATTTTCCTCTTTTTTGCTTAATCTGTTGTATATAAAAATCCCGACCGCACTTATCACAGCAGTCACGGCAAACACTATCACCGCAAATCCGTATTCTCCCGTGCCCAGTGCGTTTCCGCCTATCGTAGAAGTGATGATGGACGGGAAACGGCAGACCGTGCAGATAAATATGAGCAGCGGCATGGGTATATCGGTAAGTCCTCCGTAATAGCACAGAAGATCCTTCGGAGTCCCCGGTACTATAAACAGTATCAGGAATATCACTATCTTCTTCTGCGATGACTGCAGGAACTTAAGGTTCTCGATCTTTTCCTTGTCAAAATAAATCTCAAGAAGTGCTTTTCCAAACTTTCTCACCAGTAAAAGCACTATGATACTTCCGAGTGACGCAGCTAAAATACACAGCAGCGTACCTTTAAATGTGCCGAACACATATCCTGCCACTATCTCAAGCGGCTCACCGGGGATAAAAGCTATAAGTATCTGGAATATGACAAGTGCCACATAGATCACCGGTCCCCAAATACCTTTGGAATCCACCCAGTCTCTGAATTCCTGCGGTCTTCCCGCAAGCTTTATCAAAGGTATGCCGACAAATATACATACCAAAGCGATTATGATAACAGCCACCGCCATAAGTATCCCGGCGATGAGCTTTTTATTCTTCTTACTGTCTTCCATTACTGTTTTAAATCTTGATCCAATCTTATATTTTCACCCGCCCGGTACGGCTTTCCGTACTCTAAAATAATAGTTGACATAAGCACGAAAACAAAGTATACTAACTAAGTCGCACAGCCGGGGAGTTAGCGGTGCCCTGTACCTGCAATCCGCTATAGCAGGGGTGATGTCCGGTCTCGGGTAGCATATTGTCGGGCTGCCCTTCATAAGTGATGTTGACGTTTGGGTCTCGCGCAATGGCAGCCTGTGAACCGTGTCAGGGTAGGAATACAGCAGCACTAAGCAGTGTCTCTCATGTGCCGTGAGGGTGCCTGGGCCGAGTTAACTGTGGAGGTAACGACGGTAATATCTATTCAAAACCGGGCGTGCGATATATTTATTAATTGTCATCCTGAGCATTTGCGAAGGATCTTTTTTTATGTTCAACAATCATTATCCCGCACATCATGACCAGCACTCCGCAGAAACATCCCGCAGAATCCAGCCACACATCCTGTACCATCGGACCTCTTCCCGAAAATATCTGTATAGTTTCATCTATAAGAGCGCACAACGTTCCGAGAATCCACGCATTTATAAATCTTATAACCTTAGGTGACGATATCAACACCAGTCTCATAAAAAGCATAAGCTCTAACCCCAGTCCGAAGAACTCGGTAAAATGAGCCAGCTTCCTGATGAAGAGTTCGGTCACATTGCCTTTTCCTGCGACAATCTCCAGTATGGGGCAAAGTACTTCAAAGAAAAATCCGCTTTCCTCTGACGACTCCTCCTGACCCATACACGAATGTATCCAGATAAAGGCAAGTGTAGCCGCTATCACACAGGAAAGTATTGTTATAGCTTTTTTGTTACGTTTTTCCATATTTATTCAAAATCCAACATTATCTTTCTTTATAACAGTATGGCTTATTATCATAACTTGTTACAACTTAATTCTTTATACTGTTAATAACATACGATACTTCTCTCAAATGGCTTACTGCACCGTCATTCGGATAATACAGATACAGCATACATACAAATCCGGTCGAATCAGGCTTAAATACAAACTCCAGCCTGTAGTCATTTCCGTCGGCAGGTTTATATACTGTGGTACAGTAATCAAGCTTTGCACCGTCCTGCCTCTTTATGCCCTGTATATCCACCTTAAAATCACCCGAAAGCACACCCAGTATGTTTTTGATGACAAGTCCTTCTATATCACGTACATCCGCACTGTCCGGATTCTTCTTTACAGGATTGAGGTAAGTCTCATAAGTAAAATAAAAGATATAGAAGTTCTCCGCATAGTTTAAGTTCTGAGGATGTATGGCATTTAAGAAGAACTGGTATCCGTTAACACCGTTATTTGTGAGCCTTCCCATAACATAGTCATCCTTCCAGTCAGCGGGAAGACTGAACGAAACATGTCCGTCAGGAGCCAGGTCAGTGATGGTTTCACCCTCTACTACCATATCAGGATAGAAAACATATTGGAGTGACGGAAACTCAAAATCCGGGTTGATATAAAGGTATTCCGCATCAACCTCTTTCCCGTCCACCTGTCCGTATACGGTCACATAATCGCCTGGCTTAAGGAGTCCTGCGATATTTTTCACCTGCTGCTCGGAAGTATCTACTTCAATATAGTGATTAGGGCCGTACACCTTCACACTCTTGTGATTGTCCGAAACAGACCCGAATCTGATCTGCCCAGTAAATGCCATATATCTGTCATCATAATTATCCTTAAAACGACTCGGGCTCTCGGCTGCCATACTTGTGATAAAATCTATAGGGAATACCTGATACATATGCACTGTTTCAAGGCAGCTGCGCAGTTTGGCTGTTTTCTCAGCAGCTCCCACACTTGTATTAAATAAAACGATCACCAGAGCCAGAAGACAGGCTGTGAATTTTTTGGCAAATCCTTTAAAACTCATTCTGTCACCTCCCGGCTCTCAGTCCTGTATTCTTTACCGGACCCGTCAAGTATGCTCATTACATCCCTAAAAGTCTGATTTTCCGCATAATTATCTATAAGCACAAAGCTCTTGCCGCTAAACGCCTCTCCGTTTATCATGGTTTCAAAAGAAGCTATGGAATATGCTTTCATTTCCGCTCCGCCTGCGCCCATGATCACTATGCTCTCACCGTCTCCCGAATAGTCCTCAGCTCCGACTATGATCTCAAACTCCTTGTCCTCAGGCCCTATCACCGGTATATCAGTAGGTGTGATCTCCGGAGTCGGCTCCGGAGTGATACCCGGAGTATCT
>CACYIR010000141.1 GCA_902774525.1 uncultured Lachnospiraceae bacterium | reverse complement strand
GTGAACAGCTTTCGGAGTATGTGGCTGACGATACCTTTGTTAAGAAACAGAAGGAAGATGTGGAGAAGCTGTCACAGATATATAAGTCGATATTAGGGCAGTATTCGGACGACGCCAATGAGAATATCCTTAAGAGCTTTGAGAAGGCATTTAAGGCTCCGGAGGATAAGATCAAGGCTGTCTGCTGTATAAAAATGAGTGATACCGATAAGACCATCGTTCTGGACTTCGGCCCTGACAAGGTTAAGGTATACTACGGAGAGGCTGAGAATCCGGATATGACCGCTACCACCACGAAGGACATGGTAAACAGGATCATATCGGGAAAGACCACCTTCCAGGGAGCTTTTATGTCGGGATTTATCACGGCTAAGGGACGGCTGGACCTTATACGTATGTTTGACCGGATTTTTGTGTTTTAAAAGTCCCCACTTGTTTTTTATCAGACATTAATTTATAATAGATTGATAATACTGATTTCGGATTTTGATATTAAGAGGACTTAAATGAGCTATTTAGCTTTATACAGAAAATACAGACCGCAGAGCTTCGAAGAGGTAAGAGGTCAAGACCATATAGTTACGACCTTAAAGAACCAGATGAAGACCGGAAGGATCGGTCACGCTTACCTTTTCTGCGGTACAAGAGGTACCGGTAAGACATCGGTGGCAAAGCTTTTTGCCAAGGCAGTCAACTGCGAGTCTCCCGTGGACGGAAGCCCGTGCGGAAAATGCAGCGTCTGCAGAAGCATCGATTCTTCCGTATCGATGAATGTTACGGAGCTTGATGCGGCATCAAACAACAGTGTTGAAAATATAAGGGATATCATAGAAAACGTCAAGTATTCTCCGACGGAAGGAAAGTATAAGGTATTCATCATTGATGAGGTACATATGCTTTCGACCAGTGCTTTTAACGCACTTCTTAAAACCCTGGAGGAACCGCCGGAATATGTAATATTTATACTGGCCACGACCGAAGTACATAAGATCCCGATCACGATACTTTCGAGATGCCAGAGATATGATTTTAAGAGGATAACCACGGATACCATAGCAGCGTGTCTTGCTGACCTTATGAAATCCGAAGGTATAGAGACCGAAGAAAAAGCATTAAAGTATGTGGCGAGAGTGGCAGACGGATCCATGCGTGATGCACAGAGTCTGCTTGACCAGTGCATAGCTTTTTATATCGGACAGAAGCTTACATACGATAAAGTACTTGAAGTACTCGGCTCGGTGGATGTTGAAGTATTTGCAAAACTGCTGAGGTACATCAAAGCAGGTTCTGCTGACGGCTGTATGACAATCTTAGACGAGGTACTGGCCACGGGCAGGGAGCTCACACAGTTTGTTGCGGATTTTGCGGGATATCTGAGAAACCTGCTGCTGGCACAGTCGGTGGACGATCCGTATGAGGTTCTGGAGTTTTCGAAGGAAAACATGGAGCTGATAATCCATGAGGCAAACATCGTAGACGGTGAGACGCTTATCCGTTATATCAGCATCATGTCGGAATTGCTCAACAGGATCAGATATGCTTCGCAGAAGAGGCTGCTCATAGAGGTAGAGCTGATAAAGCTGGTGCGTCCCCAGATGCAGACGGATTACAGTGCGCTTCTTGACAGAGTACGTGTGCTTGAAGAAAAGCTTGAAAACGGTGATTTCGTAAGCACGGCATCTTCAGGACATGAAGCAAAATCAGATACACCTGAGGAAGCGGATAATGACGGAGTAAGTCTTGAAGAACTTGCCAAAGCACTTCCGGAGGATATAGTGCAGGTGATAAACAGCTGGTCACAGATAACAGGCCGTATGAACGGCATAGATAAGCTGTCAGGGACGATGCTTGCGACAGCTGTACCGGTCGAGGAAAACGGAAAGCTTCATATAGTTTTTAAAAATGATCTGGATGTTAAGACCATGCAGTTTAAAAATGAGATGAACGGCACCGTGCAGCCGACACGTATAGATATCTTAAAGAACGAGATTGCGAAAGCCACCGGTAAAAACATGGATATCACGGTCGGATATGATGACGGAAGCAGGGATCTGAAGAAAAAGGATTTAAGAAAGGTTGTTAAGCTTGCCATAAGGCAGGTTGACTAGTATATAATTGATCAGAATATAAAGGAGGACTTACAAATGGGTAAGAAAGGCGGTTTCCTTACAGCTGTCACACTTTCACCTGAGGTAGTTGATCCCGATGATATCGAGATGCTTCAGGATCTTATCATTGCAGCTGCAAATGAAGCATTAAAGAAGATGGAAGAGGAGCAGGAAGGCATGATGAACTCTGTAGCAGGCGGCCTCGGCTCTACACTCGGCGGCTTCGGATTCTGATCGGGAACTTAACATGGAATACTACAGTGAAAAAATCAGCAGGCTGATATCGGAACTCGGCTCGCTCCCGGGCATCGGGACAAAATCGGCACAGCGGCTTGCCTTTCACATACTTGACCTGCCTAAGGAAAAGGTGGAGAGGCTTACGGGGACCATCCTCGAAGCCAAGGCCGGTGTTAAATACTGCTCGAAATGTTTTTGTCTTACTGACAGGGATATCTGTCCGATATGCTCCAATCCCAACCGTGACCCTAAGACCGTCATGGTGGTTGAGACCACAAGGGATATGGCAGCATATGAGAGGATAGGAAAATACAATGGTTTATACCATGTACTTAACGGGGTCATTTCTCCGATGCTGGGCATAGGACCGCAGGATATCAAGATAAGAGAACTGATACTGCGGCTTCAGCAGGATGAGATCGAGGAAGTGGTAATAGCTACCAATTCGAGCGTTGAAGGCGAAGCTACGGCGATGTATATCAGTAAGCTTATAAAGCCGGCAGGCATCAAGGTGAGCAGGATAGCAAACGGTATTCCTGTAGGAGGGGACCTTGAGTATATTGATGAGGTAACATTGTTGCGTGCTCTTGAAGGACGTATTGCTTTATAATACAATGTAAAAATTGTTTTTGGAGAAGAAAAATGGAAGAAGGTAACATTTTAAGTAAAGGTGTATATATCCTTTATGAGATTAAGGAAGATCTTGAGAGAAATGATGAATTAAAAGAAAAGGAAGCCAAGCTTGCCGAAGAGGAAAAGAGATTCTCAAAACAGCTTGATACTGCAAAAAAGGCTGAGGCTTCCGAGATAAACTCTACTATCTCAAAAAGAAGAAGCGAGATAGAGGCATCTTTTGATTCACAGCTGAATAAGGTCCGTACAAGCATGAAGAAGGAACAGTCAAGACGTGCGAGTGCGAAGAATACCGGCGTAACAAAAAGAATTGAAGACGAGACACAGGACTTGCGTGAGGAGATAAGAGTCAATAAGGCCAATATCAAATCTCTTTTCTCAAAAAATGATATTCCGTCTATTTTTGAGTCGAAATTCTTTTTGTCTCTGTTTATACCGAATGGTCTTGGTGAATATGGTATTATCCTGCTTACGGTTTTGGTATTGCTTTCCCTTCCGCTTTTGGTATTTTGGCTTGCATTTCCGAAGGAGGCAAGCGGCTGGTGGCTTTTACCTTTGTATCTTATAGTAGTATGCCTGGTCGCTTTGGCATATTACTTCCTCAGAAAGAACGTATTAAAGAAGTACAGAAAAGACTTCAAAGATATCCAGGTATATAAGAGAAAGATCGCAAGCCTTAAAAGAAGGATTTCCAAGAAGGAACAGAACATCAGACAGGATTCCGACGAGAGCGGTTACGAGCTTGAGAAATTCGATACCAAGATCAATGAGCTTCAGAAGCAGATCGATACCATCGTAGAAGAAAAGCAGGATGCTATCACACAGTTTGAGAATAAAACAAAGAAGGATATCGCGACAGAGATCCATACCAGATATTTCGAAGAGATAGAAGAGGATCAGAAGGCGTTAGAGAAGACCTTCGAAGAAAAGCATGTCGTTGAAGCAGAACTCAGCGATATCACAGTTAAGATATCAAAGAATTACGAGGCATATCTCGGCAAGGAAGTACTTTCGGTTTCAGTTATCGAATCCCTTATAGATATAATCAATGACGGCGGAGCCGAAACGGTAGGAGATGCATTGGAGCAGTACAAGAAGACTGTGGATAAGAGCATCCAGCCCATATAATTTTTAAGTAAACAGCAGGTGGACTACTTTGGACAGGTACAGGACAACGGAAGAAAAAAACGAATACGGACAAAAACAGGGTGATAAAAGCTGGCATTTAGGTATTATCATCCTTATAGCTGTATGTATACTCGGAAGTATAGCTATTCTTCTGTATAAGACTATAAAAGAGAATAAGGTATATACCGCTTTTGAGGTCGTGTCCACCTCTGAGGTATTAAGCCAGAATAAATATGCCAGATACGGTACGGGATATATTAAGTACAATACCGACGGTGCCGAAGCATACCGTGACGGAAGGACGATCTGGAATATCAGTTTTAATATGAAGAAACCTATCGTGGATGTCTGCGGAGATTACTGTGCATTTGCCGATAAGGGAATGCAGACCGTAGTCATAACGGACGGACAGGGTGGCAACTATCATATCAATATCCCTGAGAAGATCGTGGATATTTCCGTGGCCGGCCAGGGTGTTGTAGCTGTATGGACGGATTCGCTGTCGGTCGACCATATATATGTATATGATATCAACGGTGTACTTCTGCTCGATATTGAGACAAGTATAGCAGCCGACGGATTCCCTCTTTCGGTTGATCTGTCGGAAGACGGCAAAAAACTTGTTACTTCTTATATGAAGATAGGCGACGAGCTTACATCATGGGTTACATTTTATAATTTCGGCAATGTAGGCCAGAACTTTGCAGGACGTGTGGTAGGCAGCTATTCATATCCCGGGAAGATCATCCCCGAGGTCAAATTTGTGACTAACGACAGGGTATGCGCGTTCGGAGAGGACAGATGCATACTTTTCAGGATGAAGGAAACACCTTCCGAGCTTGCTACTCAGGAAACGGTACGTCTTTCGGCAGTATGCAGCGATTCCGAATCGATATGTCTGGCTGAGACGGAGACTGACGGAACATCAAGGATCACGATATTTGATACCGACGGAAAATCCAAAAAAGAGATAGTGACCGGACTTGCATTTACAGGTATGTGCATAGAGGGTGATGAACTCATCATGTACAGCAATTCATCCTGTATCATATATTATCTGAACGGTTCCGAGAAATTCAGGACCCAGATCGACGGCGGAATCAGAAGTATATTCCCTGCCGGAAAGGATAAGTATTGTGTCATCGGCGGAAGCGAGGTAAGGATCATCCGCTTGAAGACCGAAAAGGAAACCAGAAAAGAGGAAGCTATAGACTGACAGAAGGAAAGGAGTGGATGAGGCATGAATATTTTTCTTGTTATTGTAGCCGCTATTTTGATCGGATGTACTGTCTTAGGCGCTAAAAAGGGATTTGTACATACCATTTTTACCATGTTTTCCTTATTTATCATAATAATCATCACAGGTGTGCTGTCACCGTATGTGGCTGATTATATCAATGACCATACACAGATACCGGCTAAAATACATAATAAACTGGAACAGAAGATAGATCTTGATAATAAAATTACTACAGAGATAAATATCAAGGACTATGTGGATAAAATTGATTTACCTGATCAGCTTAAAGAACTTATAGTAGAAAAATGCAACAAAGAGGGTGATGCTAAATCAGCCACATCTGCAGAGGCTAGAAAGCAGATGGTAGAGAACATCTACACCAGGATGACAGAACTGATAGTAAGTGCCATAGCTTATATCTTCACATTTATGGTGGTTACCGTTATCGTGCTGATAGCAGGACTGCTTCTCGACATAGCTGCCAAGCTGCCGGGTATCAAACAGGCCAATACCGCACTTGGTATCATTATGGGATTTGTACAGGGCTACCTTATCGTATCGGTATTATATGTAGCAGCTGTAGCATTCTCGACCACGAGCTTAGGCGCTTCCGTGATAGATATGGTAAATAAGAGTGAACCGCTTACATGGTTCTATGAGAACAACCCTGTAGTGGATCTGGTACTCGGAATGTTTAAATAGTGAGACCGGCTCCCGGATATGATTTTATCCGGGAGCTTTTTTATGTCTAAAATTATGGAAAAACTTTGAAAAATAAGGTTTTCGATATGAGCAATACGAAAGAAAATATGCCTTAAAAATAGCATAAAACAATAGGTCTGAAAAAAAATAAAAAAATATTTAAAAAAGATTAAAAAAAGTGTTGACAATCAAAAATACGGGTGATATAATACCATTTGCTGACGCGCTCCGG
>CACYIR010000140.1 GCA_902774525.1 uncultured Lachnospiraceae bacterium | reverse complement strand
GCTTCCTTACCGTCTATATCGGTACTCTTTTCGGCCTGCTTGGTCTCAAGTATCTTCTTAAATTCCTTTAAGCCGTTTTCAAGAGTGGCTTCAAATCGCTCGATCTCTTTTCCGAGCTCTGTAAGTATGAATTCTTTGTTCTTTAATACATTGGGATAGCTCTCCGAATATACGGAAATATATGTTTCAGCTACCTTTAAGATGTTTTCCTTCTTAAGCCCTAAGGTCCTTGCATGTCTTACGGCACGTCTGATCAAACGGCGGAGTACATAGCCTGCGCCTGCATTTGAAGGAAGAAGTTTAGCTTCATCACCGATAAGCATAACTGCAGTACGGGTGTGGTCTGCAAGGATACGCATGGATCTGGTGAGCTTTTCATCGGAATCGTACTTGATACCGCTTGCTTCCTCTATAGCTGTGATAGCGGATTTCTCTCAAGTCCCCAGCCTGTATCAACGTTTTTCTGCTTTAAGGGAGTAAGTGTACCGTCATGATGCTTCTCGTACTGCATGAATACATCGTTACCTATCTCGGTGTACTTTCCGCAATGACATCCGGGCTTACAATCGGGACCGCAGGGAGGAACGTCCTTTACATAGAACATTTCGCTGTCGGGACCGCAGGGACCGTACTCGAGACCCCACCAGTTATCTTCTGCGGGAAGATAGAATATATTTTCCTTCTTAAAACCGGATAACTCTCTGAACTTTGCTCCCTCTTCGTCTCTGGGTGCATTCTCGTCACCTGCAAATACGGTGGCTGCAAGATGGTCCGCATCAAATCCGAACAGCTGTGTTAAAAGCTCAAAGCTCCACTTACATCTGTCTTCCTTAAAATAATCGCCTAAGCTCCAGCTTCCCATCATCTCAAAGAATGTTCCATGGCTCTTGTCACCTACGGAATCAATATCGTTGGTACGGACACAGCCCTGTACGTTGCAGAGCCTTGTCCCTAAGGGATGCTTCTGGCCGAGCAGGTAAGGCATAAGGGGCTGCATACCTGCTACGTTAAACATAACGCCGGTGGAGCCGTCCGATACGAGTGATACGGCACCGCAGTCCACATGTCCTCTTTCCTTATAAAAATCTATCCAGGCTTTTCTAAGCTCACTTGATGTTATCTTTTTCATTTATACTCTCCTATAGTACTGTTATCTTTACGGTCTGTCAGTATCTGAGACTGTTCCGTGATATCGTCCTCTTTAAATTCCTGCATATCCTTCGTATCCGTATTCTCTATCGGATAGTTCTCGCAGTTTCTCTTTATGGTTTCTTTTTGTATCGAACGGAACAGCTTTACACCCATCGATGTAAAGAACGTGATGAGTGCCATAGCCCCAAGTCCGATACCGAATTGCTGCTTATTATTCAATTTCATAAATATCCTTTGTCTTACTCAAGTGCCTTGAGGAACGCTTCGATCCTGTCGAGACCCTTGGTGATGTTCTCCATGCTTGTAGCGTAGCTAAGTCTGATGTGTGTATCGAAACCGAAGTCCTTGCAGGGGATTACAGCTACATTGTAGTCGTTAAGGAGGATATCAGCCAGTTTAAATACATCACCGACCTTCTCACCCTTATACTTAAGTCCGAATGCTTCGCTTACATCCACGAATGCATAGAAAGCACCGCTGGGCTTGATGATAGATGCGTGAGGCATATGGCTTATGCGGTCATACATATAGTCACAGCGCTTAGCGAACTCCTGCCTCATAGCCTCTACGGTATCCTGAGGTCCGTTGAGTGCTTCAACGCCTGCCTTCTGCGCGATAGAGTTAGGGTTTGATGTCTGATGGCTCTGGATGCTTCCGATAGCCTTTGCTATCTCGGGAGCAGCACCTATATATCCGAGTCTCCAGCCTGTCATGGAATAAGCCTTAGCCATACCTGAGCAGGTGATAGTTCTCTTATATATTTCATCATTAAAGGAAGCTATACTTACCACTTCCTCATCGGTATATACAAGGTTCTCATACATTTCATCCGAAACGCAGTAGATATCCTTTTCTACGATAACATCTGCCAAAGCCTTAAGCTCTTCCCTCGTATATATCATACCTGTGGGATTGTTGGGGGAATTAAGGACAAATGCCTTTGTGCAGGGTGTGCATGCTTCCCTTAACTGCTCTGCTGTGATCTTATAGCCGTTCTCTTTTGAACAGCGTACATATATGGGGATACCTCCGGCAAGCTTAACCATCTCAGGATAGCTTAACCAGTAAGGTGAAGGAACGATAACCTCATCGCCGGGATCAAGTATTGCCTCAAAAATATTGGTCAGGGAATGCTTTCCTCCGTTGCTGATGACGATCTGGTTCGTCTCATAATGAAGCTTGTTAAAGCGAGCAAACTTATCGCATATAGCCTGCTTAAGCTCTACAATACCGGAAGCTGCAGTATACTTGGTAAATCCCGCATTTATAGCGTCTATCGCCGCATCACATACATTCTTGGGTGTGGGAAAATCCGGCTCTCCGGCACCGAAACTTACCACGTCTACTCCCGCTGCCTTCATCTGCTTAGCCTTATCCGATATGGCAAGTGTTGATGAGGGCTTAACCGCTTTAGCTTTTTTTGATAATCCAGTCATTTTTATCGTCCTTTCCATAAAAAAGAGTACCACAAAAAAATTGCCTTAAGACAATTTACAGTTTATAATACAACTTTCTTTGTCTAAAGGCAAGAATTTTTTCATCGATTTTGAATTTTTATGCAATGGTATCAGCCGATTCCGAATTTTATGCCTATACCCAAGAATATCCCAATAGTTTAATAGGATTCAAAAAGCTGAGACCTGGTATCAGTTCTGTCACAAAAACCCATATCAGAACTACTATGACCATCCAGCTTATGACAGAAAACTTATCATTTCCGAGATAACTGAGTAAAGCCGTGAATCCTCCTATCACCATACCGAACAATCCCCTCACAATCAGGATAAAAGCGATAAACGTCCTGATGGATATATACATCCCGAAATCATTCAGATATCTTAACCCCTGAACCGGCTTATCCAGATCAGGGAACGGCATACCTTTGTCAATCAGATAAATCTGTACAAATGAAAAAACTATCGGACATACAAACGAAACAATTATGATGAGTGACGGCTTTACAATCAGCTTGTCTTTTCTCCCTCTATATGCAGCCATTATCATCGGGTCCATATTGGTATGTTTTTCATAAGCAAAAACACCTGCAAGGGCTGTTATTATAGTAATAATAGAAAGAAAAGCTCCGCGGTCTTTGGTCTGAGTATCCCTATTCAATAAAATATCGTATGCATACGGCTCCACCAATGAGACACTGTTCCCGGTACGGAGACGATATTCATTAGCCGACCTCAGATCCTGCAGTACCGGTTCAAAGGCAGTTTGATCTGCCCTGTTATGATCCAATGCTTCCTTATACTTCTTATAGTTGTCAGTTCCGTATTTCCCGGCCGTTTCCATCTCTTCCATTTTCTTCATATAATTCTTCTCAGAATTCTTCAGATTAGCCATGTGTTTTTCGGCACGTTCCATCTTGTCATCATCAATTTCTCCGTTGTATTTTTTGTAGTTAGTGCGCTCATTGGCATTCACTCCATAGTAATATCCATACTTTGAAGACTGCTGTATATGAAGACCCAAGCATATGATGATAAATATCAAGGCTCCCTGCTTTATGAAAACCTTATACGTTTCCCACCCAAAAAGCGTACGCTGCACAGCTAATTTTTCTTTTATCCGTCTTACAAAGCCTCCTATTCTCTCACCGCCTTTGTTCCTTGCGGCATATTTCTTTCCATATATTATTAAACCCGCCGTAAAAAGCAATACACTCAATACGACAGTTACCGTCAAAAGTACATTCAAAGCCCCAACCGCATGTTCAAAGATATTTAAATATACACTGCCGTTAAAAAAATCATCCGTTTTTATCAGGGAATAAAGATTTATATACTTAAAGGTGTTTAAGCTTGAAACCGGAGCAATGAGAATACCTGATAACAGTTCCGAAATTATTAATCCGCCCATAAGGAAGTAAAACAGGAAATCACTCACCAGACCTCTGAGCACATATAAGATCAATCCGAACAGAAAAACACCCATGGCTTTCAAAAGAACAAGTATCAGAATAAAACCTGCCACAGAAAAACCATACGGACATTTCTGATATTCCGGAAGCGATTGTATCGGTCTGAACATATCCCCTGTACCAAAAGTAAGTGCCGCACCTAACAGATTAATCCCCATCAGTAAAAATACACTTACAAAAGCAGTAAAGAGAAGTATTCCCATTCTGTACAGACAAATTACAGTCCTGCCCTTACCGGTAGATCTTACCATGTGGACAAGCCCTTTTTTCCGCTCTTCAAAAAATGAATCCACAACGTGAAATATAAAAAACAAAGCCAAAAGCTCCGGTATATGTGACTGAAAGAATAATACCATCCCCCTGTTTTCCGAAACTTCCGGCTCAGTTCCTATGAGAGCCTCAAATCTTGATAATGATTTAGCTGTCACTTCCTGAGCATACCCTTCTTTATACAGCTTTAGCTGTGCTCTGGCTCGACCCTGCTTTACTGTT
>CACYIR010000139.1 GCA_902774525.1 uncultured Lachnospiraceae bacterium | reverse complement strand
GTCTGAACATGGTAGCATATGTATGAACTTCAAATTCTATAAGCTCATATATCTTAAAAGACCAATAGATCCAGTAGACACAGCCTGCTGCGCATACGATCCACATTAGTATCCTGCATGCAAACAGGATGTGGATCTTCTTTTCATAGCTTTTTATCTGTTCTTCCAAAGGGGGCTCCTTTCTAACATAATGCTACGGTCGGGCTGCCACGTGTATGCAGGACGAACACACCAAAGAGTTCGTCCTTGCATTACACGGGCGCGCCCTCCCTCGTACAAGTACAATTTATATTTATTATAACAACAATCTCTAAAAATCTATGTAGGCAATGTCTTAAAACAGTCTGTATACGGTCTGTACATAGTCTGTATTTAGTCTGCATAAAGTCTGTCAAAACTGTTAAAAGATAAAGCCTGCTATCAGATAAAGTACAAAAGCAATGCCTGAAATAGCGATACTGTAACGTACTCTGATATTGCATATCACATCGGGATTACATCCGATGGATGTTCCGACATTTAAGGCGTCTGCTGTGAACATGCAGATTTTTTCGCCGGCTATGCCTGCTCCGGATATGGCTCCGATACACAGTGCAGGCGAAAGTCCCATAGCATATGCAAAGCTCATGGCTAAGGGGAACACTATGGCATACATGGACCATGATGATCCCAAAGCTATGGTCAGCAGTACCGATGCCACGAATATAAATGCCGGCATCAAGGGTCCTACACCTTTTACGCTGTTGAGCACATCTGCAAGATAACTGCTTAATGATAACTGCTCAAGTAAAGTAGAAAAACACATAGTGAGCAGATACATCAGTATCGGCAGTGTAGAATTGGCTATACCTGTGATCAGGTGTTCCATATATTGCTCAGGGGACATAAGGCCCTGTGCACAATACAGTACAAATGTAACAAGCAGTGCTGCTACTAAGCCGCAGGCACTGTCCACTATAAAGCTTCCGTTAAGTATGCTTCTGATAGCCAATGCGGTTACTGCCAGAACTATGATCGGAAGAAGTACATTCACTGCCTTTCCCCATATCTCCGGTTCCGATATGTTCAGATATTTCTCGGAGCCATCCGGCCAAAGTTTACCGTTTTCCTTAAATCTTTTTTCCGCACTTTTGATCTGTTTTCCTTTCGGCAGCTTTCCATAAGCAAATAATACCATACTTATGACTACCAATATCGAGAAGAAGTTAAAAGGAATGGATTTGCAGAATTCTTCAAATACATTGCCCTTTACCGAAGGTCTTAAGGATGCGATAACGAATATGCCCCAGAGTGAAAGCGGTATGAACGAGCTTAGTACCGTGGGGAGCATACTGAAAAACAATCCTGTTTTTTCTCTTACGATATTGTTTTTCTTGGCAGATGCAAATGTGGCTGTAGAAGCACACATCATATTTAATCCATCATCTATAGAAGTGGCCGCCATGATGCCGAGGGATGTGACAAATACTTTTTTCGGTGTAGTGCAATGCTTATCGGAAAACTTCTTAAATGCCGTAACAGCACCCGAGGCTGCGATCAGATTGACAAGTCCTCCGATCAGTGCCATTACAAATACGGTAAATGCATTATCCCGCAGTGACATTGTATCTATCATGGCATCGGCATAGCTTGCCGAAAGTCCGCTCCTGTACACCAGCACTGCCGCTAAGATCCCGGCCGCCACCAGTGATTCTATAGTTCGTTTTGTAACGATAACATATACCAGCATCAAAACAAGCGGCAGTATAAATATCGGAAGTGTCTCATCCTTCGGTACCAGGAATCCGCAGAGTATATATATAAGAAGTAATATCCCGTATTGCAGGATAAACCTCTTTTTTGTCATCGGCACCTGGTTGGAGGGATGCTGCAGTATACCTTTCCTCATACCGGAAAGTGCCAGTATCTGCGAATGCTTGCCCGATACCTGGCCGTATACTTTTTTCATAAGCTTCCCGTATATATCGGGGTGCTCTCTGATGATTTCATTAAAGTCCTCAGTACCTATTTTATATACTATAGTGCGGCCTACGGAACGGATGGTAGAAAGACGTTTTTGTCCTGAGAGCACTCCATACTCACCGAAATACTGTCCCTCATGCATGAGGTTGATCTGCTCGCCTTCACGGTTAAGGCACACTGCCATACCTGACTCAAGGAAATACATACCATCGGGCTCGTCATCTATCTTTATGATGTCGGTCCCGTTTTCCACGACCATCCTTTCCATAACCTTACGGATATGGTCCATTTCCTTTTTTCCTTTAGGGCCTTCTTCTATCCCAAAGAAATCACTTATGTACTTTTCATCAATCTGTTTGCCCGACATAATGGTTTCCTCGTATGGTTTATATAAGCATAAGTACACATAACATTCCAACTTTTAATTGTAGCAAATTTATGCTTGAAAGTCAATCATTTCATGTGCTTATCCGTACGTTTTTACGGGATTTATTTTAATTTATCCGCTTGAAAAAAATACTTACCCGTGGTACAATAAACTATATTATTATTCAACAAAAAGGAGGTCCGCTATGAGTAACAGATTACGTAAATTTTTATCTTATTTTCTGATGCTTAGTATGGTGCTTTCACTTACAGCCGCTTTGGCTTTGGTTGATGGTGCCGTTCCTGCAAAAGCAGCAGAAAAGACTTATACCTTTACAGACCGAAACGGCAAAGAGGTTACTGTACCCGTCAGTGCATTTGCTTCATCGGTAGTATCCTTCCAGCACGGTGATCCTTGGATGAATGATGAATTACATATGGATCCTTCCATAGCGCTGGGCATTCCGGACTATGTCGAGGTCGGCAGCAACAGTACAGGTGACCTCTGTATGGGAGCAAACGGTGTGCTGGTACTTCAGTTTGACAGATATATTACCGACGGAGAAGGCGATGATGTCTACGTATTTGAAGTAGGCGGTTATGTTGAAGAAACAAAGGTCGAGGTCAGCAACGATCTGAAAACCTGGTATGAACTCGGATATGTAAGAGGAAATGCCGCAGGTCTTGATATGAACGGTATAGTACCTGAAGGTTCCAAGTTTAAATATGTCCGCCTGACCGACAGTGGAAACAATCCCAACGGCGGATGGCCCGGAGCTGATATCGATACCGTATGCGGCCTTAATACCGCAGTGATCCCTGATGAGGATCGTGAGGAGGAGGAATATTCCTTTACCGACAGACAGGATAATGAATACAAAGTTTCTTCCAAGTCGTTTGCATCTTTCGTTGTTGATTTCACACCCGGTGATCCTTGGATGAATGACGACTGGCATATGGATCCCTCTTTGGCAGTAGGCGTGCCTGATTACGAAGAAGTAGGCAGAAACAGCAAGGGCGACCTCTGTATGGGCAAAGGCGGTGTGATTACCCTCGGTTTTGACATCTATATCAATGACGGTGACGGAAACGATATCTATGTATTTGAAGTAGGCGGTTATGTTGAGGAAACAAAGGTTGAGGTAAGTGCAGACCTTAAGAAGTGGTATGAAATAGGTTATGTAAAAGGTTATGAAGCCGGACTTGACCTCAAAGGAATGGTACCTGAGGGAAGCAGCTTCAAATATGTAAGACTTACCGATACCGGAAACAACCCGAACGGTGACTGGCCCGGAGCCGATATTGATGCAGTATGCGGCTTACATACCACAACAAAAGCCACAACTACAGTAAAAGCTCCCGGCAAGGCAAAGATCAGCAAACTTTCAAGTAAAAGCGGAAAGCTTACCGTAAAATACAAGAAGGTTTCCAAGAACCGCAAGGGTTATGAGATACAGATAGCTACCGAAAAGTTTTTCTTAAATCCTACCACAAAGACTTCTACCAAGACTAAAGTTACCTTTAAGAAGCTGACTAAGGGCAAGACCTATTATGTACGTGTACGTGCTTATAACAAAGTAGACGGCCAAAAGCTATACGGCGAATGGAGTGCAGTAAAGTCAATAACAGTTAAATAGTTTTAAAGTCAAATTTAGCCCGTCCGGTTTTCCGGACGGGCCTTGTTGTTAATGAGCTAATATTTTGATATATCATTGTCAATGTTAATTTAATCATTTCCGTCAAAATGATAAAATTAAACTTAAAAATGATAAAATTAAAGCCCTCCTAAAGGGCGCGCCCGGGTAATGCAAGGACGGACTCTTTGGAGTGTCCGT
>CACYIR010000138.1 GCA_902774525.1 uncultured Lachnospiraceae bacterium | reverse complement strand
TTCCTTGGCGTATTTTACGGTATCCATGGCCTGAGGCGAATACCTGTCGGCACCAATCTTATCGGCATATTCCTGTGTGAGTACGGCGCCTCCTACCACTACTTTGCAGAACGGAGCTTTTTCACGGAGCAGCTTTATGGTCTCCTCCATGCTGACTACGGTGGTGGTCATAAGGGCACTTAAGCCTACCATCTTGATGTTGTGCTCAAGCACGGTATCCACTATGGTCTCGGGGGCTACGTCCTTACCTAAGTCTATGACAGTGTAATCGTAATTCTCCAAAAGTACTTTTACTATGTTTTTGCCTATATCGTGTATGTCACCTTTAACGGTAGCCATGACCACAGTACCCTTGGACTCGCCCTTAGTACCGTTTTCCGCATAGTACTGTTTTATCACATCAAAGGCGGCCTTTGCTGCATCGGCACTCATAAGGAGCTGGGGCAGGAAAGTTTTCTTTTCTTCAAAGCTTTTTCCGACCGTATCAAGTCCGGGTATCAGGTTGTTATCTATAACCTCTATAGGAGTTGAGCCCGATGCCAGCATAGCCTTACATTCGGCACCTGCCTTATCTATCATACCTTTTACTACTGCGGTAAACAAAGGGGATTGATTACCGGATGCCCCTTGATTGTTTGCTGTATTTTCTTTGCCAGCGGCACCCTGCGTACCTGCACTTACGGCATTTGCGGGGCCGGCTGTATAAGGGTCTGATTTTCCGCTGTATTTTTCAATATATCTTAAGCACTGATTATCAAAGCCGCGCAGGGTAAGGAAGCTGTCATAAGCAGCCATAAGCCTTTCGTCAAGAGTGTTGATGATACCTGCTGAGAGCCCGTTTTCCATGGCAAGAGTAAAGAAGGTGCTTGTCATGATACTTCTTAAGGGAAGTCCGAAACTGACATTTGAAACACCGAGTACGGTATTAACTCCGAAGGTTTCGTGTATTTTCCTCAAAGCTTCCAGAGTCACTTTGGCATTATTTATATCCGTGCTGACAGTCATGGTAAGCGAGTCAAATATCAGGTCTTTTTTATCTATACCGTATTCTTTTGCTTTGTTAATGATCTTTTCAGCTATAGCCACACGTTCGTCCGCAGTTTCGGGTATACCTGACTCATCAAGTGTCAGGGCTACCACAGCTGCACCGTATTTTTTAGCTAAGGGCAGTACGGCTTCCATACTTTCCTGCTTACCGTTTACACTGTTGAGCAGGGGCTTGCCGTTGTAAATACGCAGTGCCCTCTCCATTGTTTTTATATCTGATGTATCTATCTGCAGCGGAAGAGTACTGATGGCAGTGATCTCTTCTATGGCAGTCTCCATCATCTCGCATTCATCTATCTCGGGAAGTCCGACATTAACGTCAAGTATGTCGGAGCCTGCTTCTTCCTCGGCTATGGCTTCGTTGATGATATAATTGATATCTTTATCCCTTAATGCCTGTTTTAACGCCTTTTTACCTGTCGGATTGATACGCTCACCTATAAGCAGGGGCTTGTCACCGAAGTATACAGCATGTGTATAGGATGAGATAACGGTCAGGTTTTTAGGTTCGATAGGAGCAAGAGGGATACTGTTATAACTGCCGCAATCTCCTGATTCCGTTGTATCGGATACAACAGAAGAAAATGAACCGGGAAGTGAAGACTCGCACATACGGATGGCCGCATTTATATGTTCCGGTGTGGAACCGCAGCATCCGCCTATTAAGGCAGCGCCTTCCTTTACAAGCTCAAGCTCGTCTAAAGCAAACTCTTCGGGAGTAACATCAAAGGTCGTTACTCCGTTAACCACTTTAGGCAGTCCTGCATTGGGCTGAACTATGATGGGAGTGGAGCAAACCTTTGTGATAACCGGCAGGAACTTTAAAAACTGCTTGGGACCGAACCCGCAGTTCATACCGAGTACATCAACACCTAAACCTTCAGCCAGAGCCACATAAGCCTCCAGGTCTCCGCCTGTAAGAAGTCTTCCGTTTTCATCGGGTGCCACGGAAACAAAAAGCGGCAGGTCGGAATTTTCTTTAGCTGCAATGATGGCAGCCTTAAGGTCGTAAAGGTCTGTAAAAGTCTCGCAGAAAAGAAGATCGGCACCGGCTTTTACACCGGCTTTTACTATCTCCGCATAAGCAGCTTCAGCCTCATCAAAGGACACATTCCCTATAGGCTTTAGGAGCTTTCCCAGAGGACCTATATCTAATGCTGCGAAATGAGGTTTGCGGGCATAAATACTGTTTGACTCATTTTCAAACTTTGTTATAGCCTCACGGACAAGCCTGATAGCTTTCTCTGTAAGCGTATCGAGATCGTATTCGCAATGCTCCAGTTTATATTTATTACATCCGAAGGTATTGGCTGAAATGATATTCGAGCCGGCATTCAGATATCTGGTATGGATATCGACCAGCACCTCGGGATGCAGCATATTCCAAGTCTCGGGAATCTCTCCGCCCTTCATTCCTTCAGCCTGAAGGAGAGTACCCATGGCACCGTCCGAGAAAAGAAGTTCTTTGCCTATTAATGATTTTAATAATTTTGCGTTTTCGTTCATGTTATTATCCAATCTTATATATGATAGAAGCCCGTAGCTCAGGCAACATTCACAGTTATATAACACCTATAACAGCTGTAATGCTTTTTGAAGGGCTCATAAGAAGAGCCGAATTAAGACTCATGCCCAGATTCTTTTCCAAACCTAAAAGCCTGAAGAAATCATTCTGATGTTCCAGGCTGAAATCCCCGTAACCGGGACTGAAGCGCATCTTAAAGGTATTATTGATAAAGTTGTCCTTAATGCGTTCGGTAACATCATCTGCAAAAGCCTCTATAGCGGATGCACCTGCCGCCTGAAGAATGGCGGGCTTTATAGTGGAGCGGCCGTTGTAGCGCCTTATCAGCATATCCACACCGGGACCTATGGTAGCCGCAAAAAGAATAGCCTGTCTGCACCCTTTGATATGCGCAGCCAAACGGGCACTGTTTATGGTTAAAAGTGTCCCGCTTTGAGAAAGTACACAGGCTCCGTCTGTTACCTTTAGATCATACACCTCATAAGCACATCTCGGAGTGGCAGCTTCCGCAACTTTTTTTGTAAGCTCATCCACCATCTTCTCCAGTTCCGCATCTAACGGAACCTCGCCACCGAAATGATACCCGAGATATCGGTAGGTTTCTTTTTTATCAATATTCAGTTTTGTTCCGTCTTTGTAGTTTATTATATTCATAAGTTTATTATTTCTGTTTTTTTGCTTATGCAAATTAGTCCGGGTAGTGTTTACACCTCATCAGTCAGCTACGCTGACAGCTTCCCCTCAAGGGGAAGCCTATAAGGTCATAGACTTAATCTGACTCGAGGTATGCACTAAGGGGAGGAGATGCGGTCTGATGGGATAAAACCATAAAGCGAGCAGTTGGATATGCACGTTTCAATGCACATCCGAACAAGGCAAAAACCGGTTAACCAAACCGGTTTTTGAGCGAAGCCTAAAGCATGTCCGGCATCAGGCGGACATGCGATTGCGAGCGTCCGAAGAGAGGATGCGCAGTGGGACGTTAAGCATATCCCTGCGAGCGGTGACGGGTTTTATACCGTCAGACCGCACCTCCTCCCCGGAGTAGAAGGCTCTATCTATAACTACCTCGGCGCTATATACGACAGGTTCCTGAAGATCTCCCCTGCCACCTCCGGATGGTTCATGGTGTAGATGTGCACGCAGTTAACCCCGTTAGCGAACAGGTCTATGATCTGCTCCGTGGCATATGCGATACCCGCCTGCTTCATAGCCTCGGGATTGTCTCCGAAGTGATCGACGATCATCTTGAAGCGGGGAGGCACCAGATTGCCGGATAAGGAAATGATACGGGCAATCTGAGCTTTGTTCGTAACAGGCATGATACCTGCATCTATCGGCACATCGACACCCTTCTTAAGGAGCTTATACATGTAATTGTACAGGATATTATTGTCGAAAAACATCTGGGTGATCAGGAAATCACAGCCCGCCTCAACCTTGCGCTTGGTGTACTCGATATCCTCATCGACGGACTTTGACTCCGGATGCCCTTCGGGATAGCAGGCACCCGCTATGCAGAAATCACCCATGGACTTGATCTCGGCCATCAGGTCTTCCGAATGCTTATAATCCTTTGAAGGCTCAAAACCGCTGTCGGCGGGGAT
>CACYIR010000137.1 GCA_902774525.1 uncultured Lachnospiraceae bacterium | reverse complement strand
AAAGAGGAAAGAATAAAGAAATTAAAGGTATACGGCGTAGAGGATGAGAATGAAAAGGATGAATATTGTCCTACCTGCGGCATGATGTATCCTGACAGGTCTCGTAAGGTCTGCCCGAGATGTATGGACAGAAAGTCCATATTCTTCAGGGTTATCGGATACTTTAAGCCTTACAGGGCCAGGATCGCGGGACTGTTCCTCTGCTACATAGCTACGGCAGGCCTGAACCTCGTATGGCCTTACCTCAACGGTACCGTACTGTACGATAAAGTACTTGCGAAAAACAACGAGTTTCTTGCCAGATTCGGCATTGAGGACGGAAAATACATAACCGCTCTGCTTATGGTAGTACTTACCATGCTCATGGCGAGGATCACGATCATAGTCATAGGTATGATACAGGGTGTATTTGCCGCAAAGATAGTTACAGGCGTAGTCCGTGATATGAAAAAGAGCATATTCGGAAACATGGGCAAGCTTTCCATAAGCTTTTTCAGATCACGCCAGACCGGCAGTCTCATGACACGTGTTATGAGCGACGCTGACCGTGTGACCGGATTCTTTATAGACGGCTGTCCGTATATCTTTATAAACGGACTCACCATTATCGTCTCCCTCTGCTTCATGTTCAGCATCAAGTGGCAGATGACACTTATGGTACTGGTAGTCATGCCGTTCGTAATGCTTATCGGACTAAAGCTCCGTCCCCGTATCTGGACGCAGTTCGGACACCGTCACAGAGCTGAGCGTGCGGTTAACAGCCAGGTAAATGACAACCTGACAGGTGCGAGAGTCGTAAAGGCATTCGGACAGGAAAACCGTGAAACCAAGAGATTTGAGAAAAATAACTTAAGATTAAGAGATGCCGAAATGAGCATAGTCGGAACTCAGAATCTTGTAAGGGGTTCTTATTCCGGTATCTTTGAGATCCTTAACATATCGGTATGGCTTATAGGTGTATACCTTATCATGGTGGCACATGAGATCGAGCTCGGTGTCATGATCACCTTTGTAGGCTACATCGGACAGCTTCAGGGCCCCATCAACTTCTTCTCAAGAGTATTCCACTGGTGGTCCGACAGTATGAACTCGGCACAGCGTATGTTCGAGATCATAGATTCGGTACCTGAGATAAGAGAAGCGGAGAACCCCATAGAGCTTGACAACCCTAAGGGCAGGATAGAGCTTAAGAACGTTTCCTTCGGTTATGAGGTTAACCGTCCTGTATTAAAGGAGCTTAACCTTGAAATAAAAGAAGGCAGTATGCTCGGTATCGTAGGACGTTCCGGAGCGGGCAAGACCACTCTGGTCAACCTGATATCCCGTATGTATGACCCTCAGGAGGGGCAGATACTTATAGACGGCAAGGATATAAAAGACTTAAGCTTTAAGTCCTTAAGACGTAACGTAGCCATGGTATCCCAGGAGACATATATTTTCATGGGTACCGTGGAGGAAAATATAGCATATGCGAACCCCGATGCATCACATGCGGATGTCATAAAGGCGGCAAAGCTTGCCAGTGCACATGAATTCATCATGAGGATGCCGGACGGATATGATACACGTATCGGGTCTTCGGGACGTGAGCTTTCCGGCGGTGAAAAACAGAGGATCTCGATAGCGAGAGCTATCCTCTCCAATCCTAAGATACTGATCTTAGACGAAGCTACAGCCTCCGTTGATACGGAGACCGAGCGCGATATCCAGAAGTCCATTTCTTATCTTGTTAAGGGAAGGACCACCATTTCGATAGCACACAGGCTCTCAACCTTAAAGGATGCGGATTATCTTGTGGTAATCGATAACGGCAAGATTACCGAACGCGGAACCCACAGCGAACTTGAGGCACTTAAGGGTACATATTACAAGCTCATGGAGCTCCAGCGTAAGGCACTCGCTTTAAAGGGAATTGAGTAACTAAGCATATAGATTCAGAAAGAGGAAAAACACATGGGAAAATTTGACGGATTCAGAGGCGGAAGGCCCGGCGGACCGGGAGGATTCGGAGGAAACGAAGACTTCAACCTCGAACAGATGGAAAAAGAGACCGAGGAAATGCTCAAAATGCGATTCCTTGATAAAAAGAATGCCGAGTTTAAGGCTACGGGCGGCGGCTTCGTATCCTTAAAGGTAGGAGATGAGGAATACAGCAGGATCCAGGTGGTAAGAATGTTCCCGTTTACGGACCCCGACCACTACATCTCCATCAGGACCTCGGATGAAAACTCTAAAGAGATAGGCATCATAAAGGACTTAAAAGACGTAAGCAAGGAGACTGCAGAGCTTCTTGTAACTCAGATGAACTTAAGATACTTTACACCTGTCATCACCAAGATCATCAACATCAAGGACGAGTACGGTTACGCATACTTTGATGTCATGACTGACCGCGGGCAGTGCAGGTTCACCATCAACATGGGCGGAAGCTCCGTGGTACATCTTTCGGAGACCCGTATACTTATCTCGGATGTGGATGAAAACCGCTTCGAGATACCTGATGTTATGAAGCTTTCCACACCCGAAAGAAAGAAACTTGATCTGTTCCTGTAAGATAGGAGAAAAAAATGATACTTAATTTTGATTTAAAAGAGGAGTACATAAAGCTCTTAAAACTTGCCCCTGACGAGAAAATAGCTTACTGCGTACCCTACGACATAGGAGATGACGGAAAATACATAAAGGATTCCTATGTGGTGGTTACGGAGAAAAGACTGTTTGTCCTCGAGCAGGGGAGCGTGAAAAAAGAGCTTAACTTAGACGATGTATCGGAGGTTTTAAGCGAACCGATGATAGCATGCGGAGTACTGTTCTATATACCTGCCGGAACCGGCAAAAAAGAGGATAACTGTTCAAAGAATGAGCAGATACTTGTCAGGTTCTCGTCAAAGCACCTTTCAAGGTATGCATATATCGCAAGGGGCTGCAGGCTCTTAAAAACAGATAAGGAAGCCAGAGTATCCAGCAACGAGGACGAGACCACCTGTCCTAAGTGCGGAAGAGCTCTCCCCGGGACCAAACAATGCCCTCACTGCTCCAACAAAAAGCAGGGATTTCTGCATGAGGTAGCGGAGATGGTAAAGCCGTATCCGAAGATGATGCTGGTCATAGCAGTGCTGATGCTCCTTGCTACGGCTGTCACGTTGTTTAACCCCTCCATACAGAGGATACTGATAGATGATGTCATAAAGAATCCGGACGGCACGATAAATGATGCGCTTTTGGTCATCGGCGGCATGTTCTTACTCAGCACGAGCATCATATTTATCAATCTCGGAAAAGCATATATGTGCTCGAGGCTCGGTACCAACATCAGCTCCGACTTAAGAAGAAAGCTCTATCAGAAGATCCAGCTGCTCTCGCTTTCGTTTATCAATGACAGAAAGCCCGGAGAACTGATGAACAGGGTAGTAAGTGATACCGCCAGGATCAACGAATTCATGGCCGATACCTTCTGTAACCTGCTCACCGTATTTATCATCTTTATCTTTGACGTGGTGATAATGGTCATACTTGACTGGAAGATGGCGCTTTTGGCATTTGCCTTCATACCGGTCATGGCATATATTTCGTTTTCATTCAGAAAATTTGTGCACCGGCGTTTCCATATGCAGTGGGTAAAATCCGACAGGATCCATTCCAACCTTCAGGATGTTATATCGGGTATGTCGGTAGTTAAGTCGTACGGAAAAGAAGAAGAGGAAGCAGAACATTTCAATGTCACTGCGGATGAATTTGCGAAAGTTCAGTTTGAGAACGAAAAATTCTGGGCGATATTCTTCCCCTCACTGCAGTTCATTGTGAGCGTCGGAGTATATCTTGTGACCTATTTCGGCGGTGTGAGAGTACTTAACGGAGAAAAGACGGTCGGCGAGCTCATACAGTTTATCGCATATGTATCAATGCTTTATCAATATGTAGGCTGGATCACGAACCTTCCGAGACAGCTTATGAACGTGGTCACATCCTTAGAGCGTATCGGCGATATCATGAGCCAGGAGCCCGAGATTTTCGATACCGAGAAGTCAAAAGAGCTTAAGATCAAAGGAAATGTACTCTTAAAGGATGCATCCTTCGGATATAAATCCTATAAACCGGTACTTGACGGAATCAATCTCGATGTAAAGCCCGGCGAGATGATAGGTCTGGTCGGAGCCTCCGGTACAGGAAAATCCACACTTATCAACCTTATCATGCACTTATATGAGGTTGATAACGGC
>CACYIR010000136.1 GCA_902774525.1 uncultured Lachnospiraceae bacterium | reverse complement strand
CTTTCTGATATTATTATATACCCTACAATGTAGGGTGTCAAGAGTATGCCGATTATATTTTCCTTGATAATGGCATTCATCTGTGATAAAATATTACGCAAATATTAATCACCCCTGATTATGGAGGACGAAATGTCTGTATATAAACGAATGATATTTATACTTTTTACGGGGATAATGATGATCGGCATGCTCACATTCTCTACCGGACGTCCGGTAAAGAGTGCGGTAGTTGTGATACCTGCGGATTCCGACGGAAAAGAGGGAACTGAAGTTGCAACAAACGATCCGGTCACTCCCGAGCCTACCGAGGAAGTTACCCCCGAACCCACGGAACCGGAACCGACGGAACCTCCCGTTCCCACAGTCCCGGCTGACAATCCGCTCCGATATGAGATCTACCCCGATATCCATGACCTGATCCAGGAGTATTATGATGCCAAGGCAGCTGCGGATATCGATAAGATGAAAACACTGGTCACTGACCCTGTATATATCAGTACCGAGACCATCACCGCACAGAGTGAGTTTGTAAAAGGGTATTCGGACTTAAAGTGTTATACCAAGCGTGGCGGCGGTGAGATAGATTTTGTCGTATACTGCACCGTGAACATGCTGGTTTCGACACTTGATACACCCATAGCATCTCTCGAGTCGTTCTATATCATATATAAGGACGGAAAGCCCATGATATTCTCCGGCGTTATAACGGATGAAGCGACTCAGGCTATTTTAAATACTCTGGATAATGACGATGATGTCGTAGAACTTAAGGATTACACCTTGGAAGCGATATCCGCAGCGGCCGAGGCCGATCCTGCGGTATATGAATTCTGGCAGAAACTGATAAATGCCGTAGGTACGGAAGAGGACAGCACTACTCCCGATCAGGAGCAGTAAAGCTGTTTCCGGGATAATGGTATATGTTGTCCGACAGGAATTCTGTCTCCGGGACATAGTTGCGGTTTACCAGACTTACCATCTGCTTTAAATATTCTTCGTCCGAGCCGAGAGCCTCGGGCACTATCAAAGCTTCGTTAACGGAACTGGGAAGGATGTAAAAATCGGAATTAATGGATTTTTGTATCCTTTCCAGTATATTTTTGTAAAGAAGACATGCTGCTCCGTTGTACCTGTCCCTGTTTGAAAGGATATAGAGTGACGGAAGTCCGGGTATCGGAGGTGCCGGCGGGGCATACGGATAGGTTTTAAGCTCTTCGTTCAGACTTTGAAATATGGCAGGAAACAGCTTTTCGGTATTCTCAAAAGCTGTTTTTTTCATTTCTTCATGTGTTATCCCGAAAAAGGTGCAGTTCGTATTGTCCATTTTTATGGAAGATATGCCGTCGGGACCGCTTGAGAGAAGATAATGATAGGTAACTGCGAGATCATAGATCCTTTCGTAAGGAGCATTTTCCAAAAAGGCTTTGTTCCGCTCGTAGTTAACGAGCTTTACGAATATCCTGTCCGATATGTTCTCCTTATTTATCAGATCGAGCAATCCCTCTTTTCCGAATTCCTTATGCTCGTGATATAATCCGATTATCCGGTCGGCAAGCTCTTTGATGGGACTGCCGTTGATATATTCCAGGAAAAAGCCGTTCAGATATATGCCGGGGGAAACGGGTCTGCCGCTTTCGGATATGACAAGGCATACGTATTCCACTGAATTGTTCTTTGTGACCTTACGGGATTCAATCGAGAAATCGGCTCCTAATACATCGGAAACCTGCTGTCTGATACTTTCTATAAATTCATCAAAATTCATTGTACCTCCTAAAAAGGAGGCTGTGATTAAGAAATAAAAATAATAAATGATACACACTTTTTTACACTGAAAATCATTCTAACATTTCCTTTTTGACTTGTCAAGAAAAGCAATAATTGAGTATAATTTCCTTGTTTTTTTATTGATTATATAAAAAGTATGTGCTAAAATCGTTAAGGTTATCTGGTGGAAGTGTGTTTTAAATCAAAAAGGAGTATCCGATGCAGGAACTTTTCGATATATGTGAGGAACAGGAACGCGTCATTCTCGTGGCTGTACAGCGCGAAAGTGATGATGATACGGAAAAGTCGGTCGATGAGCTTGAGGAGCTTGCTGATACTGCCGGAGCACTTACCGTCGGACGTATGATCCAGAAAAGGGAAAGCGTGCAGGCGGGAACTTATATAGGAAAAGGTAAGATCAGGGAATTAAAAGAGATGATAGCTCTGACCGGGGCTACGGGCATCATATGTGATGACGAGTTAAGTCCCGCCCAGATGCGTAATTTAGAGAGCGAACTTGAGACCAAGATCATGGACAGGACCATGCTTATCCTTGATATCTTTGCAAAGCATGCTTCGTCCGCCGAAGGTAAGCTTCAGGTCGAGATGGCCCAACTTAAATACAGGATGGCGAGACTCATAGGTATGAGAAGCTCCATGTCCAGAGTATCTTACGGTATAGGCATGAGAGGTCCCGGTGAGAAAAAGCTTGAGATGGACAGACGACTGATCAGGGACAGGGTGAGCCGCTTAGGTGATGAGCTTGAGACTATAGAACAGAACAGAAGTACCAACAGGACCAAAAGGATGAAAAGCGGTATCCCCGTGGCAGCCATAGTCGGATATACCAATGCCGGGAAATCCACGCTTCTCAACCGCCTTACCGGTGCGGACATCCTTTCGGCAGACATGCTGTTTGCGACACTTGATCCTACCACCAGGGTGTTTAAGTTTGAGAGCGGCCAGGAACTTCTGCTTACCGATACGGTAGGTTTTATCAGGAAGCTTCCGCATCATCTGATAGAAGCGTTTCATTCCACACTTGAGGAAGCCTGTTATGCTGATTTTATCATACATGTGGTCGATTCATCGAATCCCGATGCACCCTCCCATATGCACGTAGTATATGAGACTTTGAAGAAGCTCGGTGTAAAGGATAAACCTGTCATCACATTGTTTAACAAGTCGGATATGGCATCTGACGTGATACTAAAGGACCTTAACTGCGATAAGTATCTGAACGTTTCGGCGAAAACAGGAGAAGGTCTTGATGCTTTTATCGGCACGATGGAAAAGCTTCTGCTCGAAAGCAAGGTGAGCGTAGAGACTGTCATCGGCTACAAGGATGCCGGCGTGATAGACAGGATAAGGAAGGACGGGACACTGCTTGAAGAAAAATACCTTCCTGAAGGAATAGGGATTAAAGCTTACATATCAAAAGAGCTTTACGGAAAAATAAAAAGTATTATAGAGTAATGTTTCATTGGGGGTTTTAGAAGTGAAAAAGAAATTTGGCAGTATAAAAACGGTATTTGTGCTGGTACTCTGTATCTTGGCACTTGTGCTGTCATCATGTGGAAAAGGGAATGATGAACCGGGTACAGGTACGGTTACCGAAACGCCCACAGGAGTTGAGCCTACAGGTGTAGAACCCGGTCCTGAAGACACTCCGACACCTACAGGTGAGGAGCCCACGGACAGGCCTGGTCAGACCAGACCCGTACCCACCCAGACCATAGACAAGTCTCCTACGGATAAGAGCGTAAGCTCACTTGCACCCGAGCAGAACAAAAAGCCGGAGCTTGTAGACGGATTTAGAGAGGTTGAGCTTGAGTTCAAGGAGGACGGAACTTTTAAGTTCAAGCAGGTAAACTGCTTCTATAATGAGCAGGTTAAGCTTACCATCACCGCTCCCGAAGGAGCAGTGGTATATTATACTTTGGACGGTACCGAGCCTACTGTTTATTCATCATATTATGTTGAACCTCTTGTATTTGAAAAGAGGGGCGGAGATTTCCCTGAGGCACATGTATTCAGGGCTGCAGTAATAGATGAGGACTGGAACATGTCCAAGGTTGCCGCAAGGACATTCCTTGTAGGAAGTAATCTGGATAAGAGATTTTCCACTACCGTGTTCTTTATAAGCGGTGATCCCGACGAGCTTACCAATGCTCCTAACGGTATCATGTACGGGAATAATGCTTTTGAGCGCGGCCGTGATTCGGAGAGAATGGTATATATAGAGGCCTTTGAGGCTGACGGGACTCCGATATTCGCACAGTTCGGCGGAGTGAGGATATACGGCGGTTACTCGAGAAATTACGATATAAAATCATTTAAGCTTTACTCACGTAAGTCTTACGATGAAGAACATAAGAATTTTAAGTTCGACGAGTTTGAGACACCGAAGCTCTATGAGCTTGAAGAGGGTGAGAATCCGATCATCACCAAGTATGACAAGCTGGTACTCCGTAACGGCGGTAATGATTA